>CAIMFA010000108.1 GCA_903840185.1 uncultured Lentisphaeria bacterium
CGGCATATTTCACCCAGCGCCCGATATCATGCATTCTGCTTACCTGTTCATGATCAATTTGACCGTCAGGCATTGGCGCGATATTTAACAGATAATTGCCGCCGAGAGAGAAGGCTTTACTGAAGCGGCGGATCAACTCACGGCTTGACCAGTAGTGTCTTTCCTGGTCATATCCCCACGAGTTTTTACAAATGGAATCGCAGCACTCAAACGGCAGATGCTGTTCATCAATATATTCCGGGATGAAGCTTTCCGGGGAAAGATAATCGCCGAACGGCAGACATTCCCCGCTTAATTCAATTCCCCGGTCATTCACCACGCATTCCGGCTGTTTCTTATGGATGTATTCAACAATTTTTTTAACACTTTCGAACGGCAGCAGATCATCCTGATGATCGAACCAGACCGACGATATTTTGCCGTAATTGCTCATTAACTCGCTGATCTGGCCTGAAAAGAAATCGTAATATGTCTTTGCGGTATAATCGTTTTCCGAAAGCCAGGTATTGATGTTAACATAAAGCCCCAGACGGATATTGTGTTTGGCGCAGGCTTCTGCTAATTCAAGAATAATATCCCGCTTGAACGGGGTATTCATTACATTATATCTGGATAATTTAGTATTCCATAAACAGAACCCCTCGGCATGTTTAGCTGTCGGAACAATATATTTTGCTCCGGCGTCAACCGCCAGTTTCACCCATTCTTCCGCGTCGAATTTTACCGGATTAAAGTCTTTCATGATTTTTGCGTATTCGGACTTGGGGCCGCCGCGGACGGCATTTTCATTCCTGCCTAAAAGGGTGTATAAGCCGAAATGAATAAACATTCCGAATTTAGCGTCCATAAACCAACTGTTTTTATTCATTTTTCACCTGGTGTTAATTGCCGGCGGTTCCAGCTTTCAGCGTCAATCTTTAAATTTAATATTGAGCATGTCAGCACCGCCGGGCAGAGGAGAAATATCAACCTCCCGGCTTCCCTGAACAATTTGCATCTGTTCAAAAGCTCATCCCGGCATGCATCAACTTATTTTTTTTCATCCTTTGCCGGATCGATTGCATAAAAGCCGACACTGCCGATGATTCCGATAAAGTAGTAGTCCTTGCCGCTGGCGCATCCGATCTGAATATCGCCGCTGCTCGGTGCCGGCAGCGGGCAGGCAATCGCGTTATCCAGCTGGCCGGTAATAAACAAAGTCGCCATTTTTCCGTCGAATCTGACTTCAACTTTATACTTGGTGCCGATCTGCAGAACAGTTTTACTTTGAACGTATTTTGTATTTTCACTACCCTTGCCGGTATTAATTTCCACGCCAAGTTTCATATCCTGGCCAAGTGATATCCGGAATCCGCTGTTCAAATAGCTGAACGCCTGGACAATGCCGCCGCAATATGCGCCGGGGATACCTTCGGGCACGATTTCCGTGATCATGCTGTAGGGTGCGCCGGAAGACATTATAGCGGGGCATTTGCCGAAAGAAATACAGTTTTTGGTAAATCTCATGCCGGTCAACGGTTCGGTGACCGGCTGCGGAAACGGTTCTTTGGCGGACAGCGCGGATTCGCCGGCAATTTTATTGTTGAGCTGTCCGTCTTTGAAATCCTGCAAATCCCACATACTGACGCACTTGCCCGGAGCGGTGGCGGCGTTTTCAACCGCGCCGGCAACCGGTGCGGCATCTGGCTTGACTTCCGCCTGCGCTGATGTCATAACGAACATCAATGCAAGCCCGGCGAAAATACTGTACTCTTTTCTCATATCAACCCCCTTCATGTTAAGTTGGCTTGGGAGTCGTTCAAAAATAACTGGTACTTTCTACTGGTGTCTCTGGGGCACTTTCGGCTTTGCCGGTTCGTTACAAAGCTACGGC
>CAIMFA010000109.1 GCA_903840185.1 uncultured Lentisphaeria bacterium
GCTGCCGAAGTCAAAGCCTCTTTCCTTAAGCAGGGAAAACAGCTTGCCTCCGACCACAAAGATGACAATCGCCACCGGAATGAGTATGTCCAGCAATTTTTCCATAAATCAACTTCCCTGACTGATTATTTCAACGCTTTTACCGGCTTCTCGTAAGGCTTTTCCGCGGGCGCGGCGATGGACTTGCGCATGTCGGTGTCCGCCATGATGTTTTTCATCTTGTAATAATCCATAATGCCGAGGCGTCCGGATGAGAGCGCTTCGGCGATAGCCATCGGGATTTCGGCTTCAGCGTCAACCAGTTTGGCCTGCATCTGGGTGATTTTAGCTTTCATTTCCTGTTCCAGGGCCACGGCCATGGCGCGGCGCTCTTCGGCTTTGGCCTGGGCGATGTCTTTATCGGCATTCGCCTGGGCGGTCTGGAGCTGGGCGCCGATATTGATGCCGACGTCAACGTCCGCGATGTCAATGGACAGGATTTCAAACGCCGTGCCGGCGTCCAGCGATTTGGCAAGTACGGTTTTAGAAATAAGGTCCGGTTTTTCCAGCACGATTTTGTGATTTTCCGCCGAGCCGATGGTGGTGACGATGCCTTCGCCGACGCGCGCCAGAATGGTTTCTTCGCCCGCGCCGCCGACCAGCCGGTCGAGGTTGGTGCGGACGGTTACTTTGGCGATAGCCGTGAGCTGGATGCCGTTTTTAGCAACCCCGGTCACCATTGGCGTCTGAATGACTTTCGGATTGACGCTCATTTTAACGGCTTCAAGCACATTTCTGCCCGCCAGGTCAATCGCGGTGCCGCGCTGGAACGACAGCGGAATGCCGGCTTTGTCCGCCGCCACCAGCGCGTAAATCACGCGGAAGACGTCGCCCCCGGCCAGATAATGCGCTTCAAGGTCGTTGGACGAGATGTTCAGCCCGGCTTTTTTGGACTGGATCATTGCCGACAGGATTATCTGCGGCGGAACGCGGCGCAGCCGCATGCCGACGAGTGAAAACAGACTGATTTTGACCCCGGAAAACACGGCGGCGATCCACAGGGGAATCGGTATTACCACTGAAAAAATCACCATGACGGTAATTACCGCGGCAACTGCGAAAACAATCAGAAAAGGTCCCATATTTCAAATCTCCGTTTAAATTTTTACCTGGCTGCTTCTGAATGCCTGGGCGATCGCCAGCGGCACCTGCGCTTCCACATCAATTAATTTAGCCTGCATTTCGCAGACTTTAGCTTTCATTTCCTGATCCAGCGAAACGGCCATGGCGCGGCGCTCTTCGGCCTTCGCCTGGGCGATTTCCTTATCGGCGTTCGCCTGGTCGGTCTGGAGCTGAGCCCCGATGTTCTTCCCGACATTCACATCGGCAATGTCAATGGACAGGATTTCAAACGCGGTTCCGGCGTACAGTCCTTTAGCCAGCACCATTTTGGAGATGCTGTCCGGGTTTTCCAGCACGATCTTGTGGTTTTCCGCCGAACCGATTGTCGAAACGATGCCTTCGCCGACACGCGCCAGCACGGTTTCTTCACCGGCACCGCCGACCAGACGGTCGATATTGGCGCGGACAGTCACTCTGGCGACGGCGGTTATCTGGATGCCGTCCTTGGCAACAGCGGTTACCATCGGGGTATCGATGACCTTCGGATTGACGCTCATTTTTACGGCGTCCAGCACGTTTCTGCCTGCCAGGTCAATGGCTGTGGCGCGCTTCACGGAAAGATCGATTCCGGCCTTGTCCGCCGCCACCAGCGCGTCCACCACGCGGAGCACATTGCCGCCCGCCAGATAGTGTGTTTCCAGAATATCGGCGGTGACGTCGTCAATCCCGGCCTTTCTAGCCTGAATCAGCGCATTGACGATAATCGCCGGTGGAACCCGGCGCAGCCTCATGCCGATCAGCGTGAACATGCTGATATGCACATCCGCGAAAATCGCGGCGATCCAGTGCCGCACCGGAATGAACACCACGAACAGATATAGCGCAAATATTGCCACTATAATGATAAAAATGCCTACTCCACCCATAACATCGTTCTCCTGTTTTTAAGTTATTTGTTTCTGTAAAGCTTCTGTATTAAAAATTCTTTATTCTGTATTATTCTATCTGCTATTAATATGTCGCTCCGCTGGAGCTAATAATTATATTTATGACTTTATTTGAACTATTAATATTCCGCTCCTCCGGAGCTGCATTACTTTGCCTTTTGTATTATTCACCTAACTCCTGTCTTCTGTCTCCTGTCTTCCGGCTGTTCCCTGTTGGATATTGGATATTCCGTGTTGGATATTGGATATTGTTATTGGTTATAGGCTTCATGATTTATTCTAACACCTAACCCTAACACCTGTCTTCTGTCTCCTGACTCCTATCTTCTCTCTCCTGTCCTCCGGCTGTTCCCTGCCTTATTCTGACTCCTGACTCCTGACTCCTGATGTTTTTTCACACTCTTTTCACAGTTATTTTAAGTCCGTCAACTTTCGTTACTTCGATGGCTTCCCCCTGCTGGATGAAATCGCCGTCCGCCACCACATCGTAGCGTTTGCCGTCAACTTCCACTGAACCGGCGGGCCGCAGGGTTGAATATGCCACGCCGCGTTTATGCAGCAGTTCAACATCATTATTCACATGCGACGCAAAACCGTCGGTATTGGTATTCTGAGTGGTCAGCATGATCTTCTTGAAAATCGTTGATTTGGGTAAGATGTAGATGGTCAGCAGAATAATCAGTGTTGACGCCACCAGCAGCGAGATGCTGATCACAGATATCGCGGATTCGATATTTTCCATGCCGAACGCGGCGAAAAACGAAATCATAATACACGATATCCCCAATATCCCGATAATCCCGAACCCCGGAATCAGAAAGATTTCAATGAGCAGCAGCAGCAGGCCGACGAAACAGATGACCATCGGCCCCCAGTCGGACGCGCCGGAAGCCACATGCCCCAGGAAAAACAGTGTCAGCGCGGTCAAACCAAGCACTCCGGACACGCCAAAATGCGGATGCTGTATTTCAACATAAAGACCGAGAATCCCCAGGATCAGCAGCAGTCCTGAGACTGCCGGGTGCGCCAGGAACGAGATAATCTGTTCGGTCGGGCTTTTAACTACAGTTTCAATGGTGCAGTTTGTCAGGTTCAATTGTTTCAGCAAGTCCTCTTTGCCGGAACAGGTGAAATCAACCACTTTCATTTTTTTGGCTTCGGCGGCGGAAAGGGTCAGCGGCGACGTCTTCTGATGTTCGATGCCGTCCTCTTTCAGTGTCAGCCGCTGGTATGGATCAGCCATCGCCCGGACGATTTTTTCCGGACGGTCATTCTTCTGCGCCAGCACTTCCAGCACTTTGAAAAACACGGTCAGGAATTTCTGGTCGGCCAGTTTGCTGTCCTCGGTCTCCTGATCTTTATCTTTATCTTTATCTTTATCTTTATCGCTGCCTTTAAGTTTCTGTATCTCCTTCAGCACCTTTTCCACCACCGGAGTATAGAGATCATCCTGTTTGTCTTTGTCGGTCTTTTTATCTTTATTGTCTTTTTCGGGTTTATCTTTCTCCGCTTTATCTTTTTCGGTCACCGGTTTGATGCCGTCCGGTCTAATCTGGATCGGCATGGCGTCGCCGATCACGCCATTGGGATTGATGGCAATGCGGTCGGCCGCCAGCGCAATGATCATGCCTGCGGAAATCCCCTGCGGGTTAAGGTATGCCACCGTCGGGACTTTCGATTTCAGCAGCATGGACACATATTCCAGCGCCACATCAATCCGTCCACCGGGAGTGTCCATTTCGAAAATCACCGCTTTAACCTTGTTTTTTTCCGCCCGTCTCAGGGTTTTTTTAAGAAAAAGCATGTCCTGCGAGGATATTTCCTTAAAATCGCTGAACTGCGGCACAAAATACACCGTTCCCTCGGCAGGCACTTCAGTAAAAAGTGTTTTCTGCGCGGCGGCGGATAACAGAATGGAACCGCATAAAACTGCCAGGGTCAATGTGAAAGTGATTAAGTTTTTAAATTTATTCATCATGTTTTATCTCCAATATAAGGATTGAGCACGGAAAGCTGGTTCTTAATCAGCAGCACTTCCCGCACGGTTCCGGCTTTTTCCGGAGCTATTTCCTCAATCCGGACAAATTCATTAATCAAACGCTGTTCCGCCGAGCGCAGCATGCCGTCGCTCATCGCCAGTTCATACAGATTCGCCAGAAAACATAATTTCTGCTGTTCGTCAAGTTTAATTTGCTCCAGTATCTCGTTGAAACTGTAACGCCGGAAATAGCTATCCGCTAGTTCAAGCACTGTCCGGCTGCCCTGGCAAACGCTGTCAATCAGCCGCAGTTCGGGTTCCGCCACTTCATTGTCGCTCGCGGCAATGTGTTTCATGCACGCCGCCAGCGCGGTCAGCAGATCCGGCGGCGAATCAGTTTCCGGTTTATCCGGAGTTTCCGCCTGCGGTTTAGTGTCTATGCCGAACCGCTTGAGCAGATTTGCGCAATTTTCCGCTTCCAGCGAGGAAAGTTTCATTTTCAGTTTGCCGTCGGCCAGTCCCAATTCCAGGGTGCCGCTGAATTTTTCCCGGCTCAGTGAAATTTCCGGCGCGTCCTCCGCGTAATCCACCTTGCGGTTGATGAAATCATTATCTCCGAAAGATTTGCCGAACAGGAAAAGCATATCCGGATACGCCGCCACATAGCTTTCGCCGGGCTCGCCGCTGAAGCCGCCGCTGCCGCGGAGAACGCAAAGCGCTGACTCGCCGGGCTTAGCCGTCGCGAGAAAATTTCTGATTTTTTCCGGAAGAAACGCGTAATCCATTTACTGAAATCCCCTTTCTGCAAGAAATATCATAATCCGCAAACCCTGATTTATGCAATCACTTCAACAATATCGCGGAAATGTTTTTTTTCAAATAAGGAGCAATTCAAAAATAATCTTTACATCTTTTCGCACTTTTTCCATACCTCTTCGAACTGAACAGACTGAACGGACTGAACGGACTGAACGGACTGAACGGACTGAACGGACGGGGCGGACGGGGCGCTTTGCCTTTTCGTGCATTTTCTTAAGTTGATTGGTTTGTCCGCATCCTGAATATTCGGTAAAATTGGCGTTTCCGAGGGGAGAGTTTTATTATGACAGCAGGCGACTTCGTTTAAATTAACATAGTTCTTTTTAAATGTCGCTCAAATTTACAATCCGGTTTTGCTCCATTGACTGGTCGGCGCAGAAGCCGATCAAATGGCCGTTGATGGAATCGTCCAGAGTCGTGCATGAAATTGACGGTTTATTGCCTTCAAGCAGAGAAACAAAATCAGCGGCCAGGCGCAAGTCGCCGCCGCCGTGACCGCCGAAAGCTCCGGTGGTGTCGCCATGAATATTCAAATCGATCTCCGTTTCCGAATATTCATGTCCCGGCCTGAGATCAATGTGGCGTACCGTGAATTTGCTGTCATCCATGATGCCCTGAATTTCTCCGTGACTGCCGATAATATGAAGCTTGCGCATCGGGCGGCTGGTGCCGCAGACCATATTGTGAGTGGCGGTGACGCCGTCGGCAAATTCAACCAGCACCGACTGACGGTCAACCACATTATTGTCCAGTTTCCAGACGCATCTGCTGTAAGGATTGTCTTTGCGTTTCAAAAATTCTTCTTTCTGCTGCAAGGTTGGATTCTCAATATTTTCCAGTCCAGCCCAGACATAGAAAGCCCAGCGGTCGGGGTGGTCAAGGCAGTGCTTGCGCGCGGAATATAAACAGTCCTTTTCGACCGGGCAGTCCAGCAGGCAGTATTCGCCGGAATTTTCCGGCGCGTATTTTCTGCAAAAATAATGCAGTCCGCCGAAACTGACTACTTTTTCCGGACTGATTCCGCTCATAAACCATGCGAGCAGATCAAGATCATGACAGCATTTTGCCATCAGGGCGGAGGAGCCGCAAACATCCTTGCGGTGCCATTTTCCTCTTATAAAACAGGATGCCACATGGTGATAACTGACATGTTCGGCGGTCTGAATATTGATGATCCGGCCAATTGCCCCGGCCAGCACCCGCTGTTTTATTTCGTAGTAAAACGGCGCATAGCGCAGCACATGGCAAATCATTATCCTGCGATGGTATTTTTGGGCCGCTGCGTGAAGTTCCCGTGCTTCCGCCTCGCTGATGGCAAAAGGTTTTTCCAGCAGCACATCATATCCGGCTTTCAACAGTGGCAGGGTGGTGGGAACATGCTGCCGGTCCATTGTGCCGTTGATGACCGAGTCCGCGATTTTGCCTTTAGCGGCTAACTCCTCCGCAGAATTGAAACACTGGTCAGGAGTCAGTCCGTATTCTTTTGCAACCATTTCCTGACGTAACTTATTAGGGTCCGCAACGCCGACAATTTTAAATTTGTCCGGATGCAGTTTTGCATAAGAGGCATAAACCATCGCGCGATGTCCGGCGCCGACAATAATTGAAGTAATCATCGGCTGTTGATCCTTTTCCTGATAGCGTCGTTTGTCGCTTCCCGTGCGATGTCGGTAACTTTCATGCCGGCTTCAGCGGTGGTCAGAAGATCCGATTTACCTGTATGCAGCGCTTGGGCCCATTCCTCATACATGCCCTCGAAATTCTTTTCCGGTTGAAAGTCCAATTCGTATGTGCCGCTGGAATTGCTCATGATAAAACTCTTTGCTTCCCGGTCATAACGGATGACGCCGCCGGTGCCGATGATTTCATAGACAAATTCCAGTCGCCTGTCTTTGGAGGTGTGATGATATGAATAACTGATTTCGACAACTGTATGAGCGCCGTTTGAATGATCCATGTGCAGCCACATATGGTCAGGAGCTTCATACTCATCTGCCCAGGCGCCGTGTCCGCAATAAGCGGCGACATCGGAGTTCAGCCAGAACATCGCCAGATCAATCTGGTGGGTGCCGCAGTCAACCATCGGGCCGCCTTCAAACATCCGGCCTTCGCGCCGCTTTTTCAACTCCCTGATGAGTAAATCTCATCGGGACATACATGTGAACCTGATAAATCACATCTTTCACGGGCAGCGGACCGAGATATTTATAGGCTGCCGCGCTGTCCCATTCGTTTGATTCGATGATAACCGGAACATCAGGATCAATCTGCCGGATCGCTTAGGCGGCCATAATCTGAAGGGACAGATAGTCAAATAAGGCCGGCGTGATTTGAAGCGGCTCGTTAATCAGATCGTAGCCC
>CAIMFA010000110.1 GCA_903840185.1 uncultured Lentisphaeria bacterium
CTTCCAAATCGCAGACATCCTCATCTTCTGCAGGAGGAGTGACGAACGGCGGCGGCGATGACTGCGGCGCGGAAATCTCCGCCGCGTCTTTGCGGTTGTTATCCGCCACTGTCTCGGCTGAACTGTTATCTGCTTCTTTTTCCGGCATATCCGTCTCTTCTTTAGATTGATTCTGGTTATTCATATTCAGTAATTACCTTTTAATTCCGGATAAAACTTAAAATTACATGGACAAAAAAATCATCAGCGCTCTTCTAAACAGAAAGATATTTTCTTAAACATCCTTATTTCTTTATATGCTAGCGCTTAAGATAATTTATCAATACCACAATTCAAATATAAATTCCAAGAATGGAGGGAATTGCAAAAGAAGTCACGAAAAGTCAGGAAGTGCCGTATTTCAAACTATTAAAGCATGTCTGTTCCGCTGAAACTGGCGGGGAAAACGGTTTTGATACTTTAAAAACCATCATTTCGCGGAAAGAAGTGTTCCCAGCCGCGCTTTGGCAGCGGGTGCGAATTCAGTATTTTTAAGCACATTCAACAAACTGTCGGCGGCGGCGGCAGCCTGATTTTTATCATACACGGCGATGCCGAGAATTGATTCCGCCTGGCTGTCAATTACTGCCAGGCATAAATCTTTGAGGAACGGCCTGCCTTCAATTAGCGCCGGACTGAAAGTATAGCCTTTAAACCAGGAGATATCGGCTTCAAGCGTTTTCTGTTTACCGGCTAGTTCCGGTTTGACTTTCTGCAGCAGTTCATAAATTCCCTGCGGTGAAAAGTCATACCATTTACAAGATTTAATCCCGCTGTCTTTTACCTCAAAAAAGACATTGCCGTCATTGATCATGGTAATTCTGTGACCTTCAATATTTTTCCCGATAACATGCGACTTCCCGGCATCAAAAAAATCGTCCAGATCGTGCAGGTGTCTGACCCATTCGATATATGAATTGAACCATGCATTATATTCTTTCCCCTGCAATGAACGTTTGTAAACCAGCCGGCCTTCCGCCCTGGCATAATCCTGCTCCTTGAGCTGCACATATAAATCATTCAGAAGGTCGGCTTTCCAGTATTTCTCGTATAGAGCCTGCTGCCTGGAAATCTCCGCGGCAAAAGTCAATTTCTGCTTTGTAATTTTGTCTTCCAGCTCTTTAATCCTGCCGGCCATGCCGGCTGACGTGTTTTCCGCAACTTTAGTTCTGGATTCTGAGTTTTTAATTTCCCCTGACATTTTATTATCATTCCCGGCCTTGGCGGCAAGCAGCTCTTTCAATTGAGATTCCAGGCTTTTCACATATTCGTTTTTTTCTTCAAACTCAATTGCCTTTTCAGCAGAATCAAGACGGATGATTTGATTTTTCAGCTTTAAAAAGAGATCCTCCTGCTTGTGAGTACGTTTCTCAGGAAACAGCGCCATGAGCTTTGTTGCTTCCACCGACAGCGCCGCCGGCGGCATATTAGGATCGGCAAGTTGTTTTTCCAGCATTGCTATCCTGTCTTCAAGGAAGGCGGTTTCTCCAGGCTCTTTTTCTGAAGGATGAGACAGTAACGATACGGCAAGAATAATAAACGGTACAGGAAAAATGGCAACCATGCTCCAGAACAGCCAGTCCCGGCGGCTTTTATGTTTTCCTGGAATCTGAGCACTGGACGGGGTTTTAGCTTGTTCATTTTCCTGTTTTTGCGCCGACTTGTTCTGAAGCTGATAGTCGAGACGTGCAATGGAGATAGTATGCACATCCGGAACCAGATATTTATTAGCGGCAGTCTTCTGCCGTATGCTCCAGATTTCTTTTATCAATGTTTCCGTGTCGCGGAAGCGGTCTTCAGGAAGTTTTTCCATCATTTTTTTAACCAGGTTGGACACCTTGAGCGGGACATCCAGACCCAGCTCGTACAGCGGAACCGCCGTATCGCTGAAATGCTGCTGCGCCACAGAATGAACAGTTTCCGCTTTGAACGGCAGTTCTCCGGAAAGCATCTGGTAGAGGGTAATGCCAAGACTGTAAATATCACTGCGCGGATCAAGCTTTTCTCCGGCAAACTGCTCCGGACTCATATAAGTCGGGCTGCCGGAAATATCCATATCATCGGACCATTCAGACTGATTGATTGCCAGACCAAGGTCGGTAAGCTTGACAATCCCCTCGGTGGTGATCATAATATTGTCCGGCTTCACGTCGCGATGGATAAGTTTTGCCTCCTGCCAGGCATAGTGAAGCGCTTCCGCGACCTGCTGAACAATATGCAGCGATTCGTCCACGGACATCCTGCCTTCGCGCAGCAGTTTAGCTTTCAGGCTTTCACCATTTATATAGTTCATCGCCATAAAGCAGACGCCGTTCTCTTCGCCGACGGCAAAAGCCTGAACCAGATTGGTGTGAATCAGCTTGGCGGCCGCCCTGGCCTCGCGCAGAAAGTCCGCGGTGACATTGGTATTAGTCAGCTCCGGCGACAGTATCTTCAGCGCCACCTCGCGTTCCAGCGAAAGCTGCACTGCTTTGTAGACGGTTCCAATAGACCCCCTGCCGATTTTTTTACGAATAACGAAATCATCAATAACGCAATCCGGTTCAAAAGAGGATTTCGGCACAAAAGTCTTTCTGCCGCAGCTCGGACAATCAAACGGCGTATTATTCTCCAGCGATGTTTCAAGCAGTGAAAGGCAGAACGGACATCTGAAGCGCATTTATAAATCTCCGCCTTTAAATTTAAATTCTTTTCGGCGCACCCGCAGGAACCTGCTCCACGCAGGCAGGCCGGACATCAAATCACCATTCCAACATGTTACCTTATTTCTTTAACATAATTTATCAATACCGCAATTCAAATATGAATTCCAATAATGGCGAAAATGGCGGATGAAAATCCCGGCTCAAATTCTTTGACGGAATTTTTCAATGACAGAGTAGATTATTAACCACTTCCGGGTTATTTTTTCATATTATGAAAAAATTTCTCTCTCAAAACAATATAGATATGCGTCTTATAGTCGAGCCGGACGACGGCGTCGAGCCTCTTCTGGCTGTGATCGCTTTGACAAAGAAAACACTTGACATCAAACAGTTCAAGTTCACTGAACCGAGCCTTGTCCAGGCAACTATTGACGCGCTGCGCCGCGGAGTACATGTCCGCGTCATGCTCAATCCGACACGCTCCACCGGCGAACGCGACAACGACGATATTTTCCGGAAGCTGGAGGCGGAGGGAGTGGCAGTTCGCTGGACTAACCCCGCCTTCCAGGTCACTCATGAAAAAAGCCTCGTGTCCGACGGGGAGCAGGCGCTGATTTCCTCGTTCAACTTCGCATCGAAGTATTTCGCAAAAACCCGGGATTACGGAATTCTTACCTCAAACCCCGGTTTAGTAAATGAAATCTCCGTCTGTTTCGAGGCCGACTGGGAACGAAAATCTTTCACCCCGAATCCGGAACTGCCGCTAGTCTGGAGTGTCGGCGACGCGCGGCAGCGGTTGTCCGACTTTATTTCCAGCGCCGAAGAGACGCTTGAAGTGCAGCACATCAAATATGTCGAGGGAATCCTGCTTGAACGGCTGGTCGAGGCTCAGCACCGGGGGGTGCGTGTACAGATATTGACCGGCGGACTGCACGGAATTCCAATCCGTGATGTGCCGGAAACCTGTGCCTCGCTTCGCATACTCCACAGTGCCGGAATCAAGGTCCACGCTCAAAAACTTCCCAAACTCCACGCGAAACTGATGCTGGCCGACGGGAAACGCGCATTACTCGGCTCGACAAACCTGCATCGCCACGCGTTCGAGGTCCGGCGCGAACTGAGTGTCATCATCGACGAGGAATCCGCCATTGCCAGACTCCGCTCCGTTTTCGCCGCCGACTGGCAGAGCAGCGAGTATTTCCTTGCGCCCAATCCGTCTGAGGCGCTCGCCGACGATCCCGGGGCTTTCGACTTATGAGCGGCCCGGAAGTTTCCCAAACTCCTGCCGGTCCCGCTCAAGCCACGCCCGGCCTCGCGGCGATTTTCATTTGCTTCGCCAAAATGACGCTTGTCAGCTTCGGCGGCGGACTGACCGCCTGGTCCCGGCAAATACTGGTCGCGGAAAAAGGGTGGCTCTCTGATGACGAATTCCTGGAGGCGCTCTCTCTCAGCCAGACGCTTCCAGGGTCAATCAATGCCAATCTGGCGGTCATAGTTGGACGTAAACTCAAAGGAATGTCCGGCGCGGTATCCGCCATTCTAGGATTGACGCTCCCGGCGATGATTATTCTTGCCGTCCTCGTTTCGCTTTATATTTCCTGCTGTTCGAATCCGGCACTGGACAAGGCGCTCAAAGGCGTCACCTGCGCCTGCGCGGGCCTTTCAGCGGCAACCGCGTGCCATCTTGGCAGAAAACATTTCAAAAAACCCATGAGCCTCTTTTTTGTCATCGCCGCGGTGCTTCTGGTCGGCGTCTTCCGCTTCTCGCTGATCCCGGTACTCCTCTCGCTCGGACCGGTGAGCGCACTGTGCGTGTGGTTTGCAGGCAGACATAAAACATCTCCGGAGAAAACGCCATGAAAGACAACGCTCTCCTCCAAATCGCGCTGATCTGTTTATCCCTGTCGCTCCTGGCGTTCGGCGGCGGCAAGAGCTTGATCCCGGAATTACACAAAAAGGCAGTGACGGAACTCAAATGGATGAATGATGAACGCTTTGTGGATCTCTTCGCCATATCACAGACCGCGCCGGGGCCGTCGATACTTTTTGTCAGTCTGATCGGCTATCAGGCCGCGGGATGGGCCGGCTTCATCGCCGCCGCGTTCCTTATACTGCTGCCCGAGTTCATCCTCGTGTATGTCATATCCACCACATGGGCAGGCATCCGTGAGAAGCCTGTAAGCCAAATCATTGCGGATGGAGTGGCCCCGGTGACGCTCGGACTCCTGCTGTCGGGAGCTATCGTCGTCGCGAAAGGTTCGATACACGGAACAGGCGGAGCAGTTGTTGCCATCGCCGCCTTCCTGATTTTCAGCCTGACAAAGATCAACCCGCTACTGGTGATGGGTCTCGCCGCCATCGCCGGACTGCTGGGCTGGGTGTAAGGCTTCTTCCTGCAGCCGTTCGATAAAGTGGCGTTCCCCTGATAATTTCCTGGTAGCGTCCCAAAATGGAGACCTAAGCAGTAAACCTGCTTGATAAAAAATCACAAGAGTTCATTTTAAGATTGCTTAATAACTTAAATAGGACGAACTCTTGTGAAAATAGAATGCAATTTTAACTATAGCGTGGAAGTTGAAGAATGCAACATCGATTATTTGACATCAGGTTTCAAGCAGATTCA
>CAIMFA010000111.1 GCA_903840185.1 uncultured Lentisphaeria bacterium
GTTATGCGGAAAGCCCGGTGCTGCTGACCGGGGATATTGACAGGGGCGGGGTTTATGCCTCGTTCATCGGCACAGTTGAAACTTTTGAACCGTGGGAGCGCGATTTGCTGAAGGGGTTTATCGTGAACAAGTTCCGCGGGGACGCTTCGCTGCTGACAGCGGCGCATGATTACGTCTATAACTTTACCGGCAAACCTGTCCTTGGCGTTGTTCCCTATCTGAAAGATCTGGGATTGCCTGAGGAAGATTCCGTGTCGTTTTCTTTTACCCGTCCCTGTGAGAAATTCGCTCAGACGATTGATGTGGCGCTGATTGCGCTGGACCATATTGCCAACTTTACTGATTTTACGCCGTTCGAGATTGAACCGGATGTCAATATCCGGAAAGTGCGGAAATTAAGCGACCTGGGCAATCCAGACCTGATAATTCTGCCCGGCAGCAAGAATGTGATTGGCGATATGGAAGTTTTGCGCCATGGAGGCCTTGATGCTGCAATCAAGGAGAAAGTAAAAGGCGGCGCCTGGCTGGCCGGAATTTGCGGAGGCCTCCAGCTGGCCGGCGAGATCGTGGAAGACCCGCACGGCCTGGAATCCGCCAGTAAAACCACTGCTGGACTTGGACTGCTGCCGTTGCGCACCGTTCTTGAAAAGGAAAAAATTCTGAAGCTTACCAAAGCGGTGCTGACCGCGAACAACCGTCAGGTCAGCGGTTACGAAATACATCACGGCATCACTGAATGCAGTACTGACAAACTCATCAGCATGCGCGCCTCCACCGGCGAACCGGTCGGCTTCGCCTCCGGTAAAATCTGGGTCACTTATCTGCATGGCGTGTTTGACGATGATTTGTTCCGGCGTGAATTTATTGATATGATCAGAACTGACCGCGGTTTGCCGCCGCTGCGTAAAGTCTGTGCGGAATACAGCACGGAAAATGCGCTCAACCGTCTGGCGGATACGGTTCGCGGCAGCGTCAAACTCAAGGAAATATATAAAATCATGGGGCTTGAATGATGGAACTAATCTATATTCTGGCCGGCGCTTTGCTGTGTGATCTGCTGCTGGGCGACCCGCAGGTGCCGTATCATCCGGTGGCGGTAATCGGCCGGTCGGCGCTGGCGCTGGAAAATTATGTCAGAAAAATTACGGGCGGTACTTTTCTTGCGGGAATGATCTGCGCCTGCGTTATTATCGGAGTAACCGCGCTGATCGCATTGGCGCTGGTTGCGGCGGCACTGAAACTAAGTTTTATATCAGGCATTGCGGCTGCCGCGTTCTGCATTTATATCACGATTGCGCCGCGCAGTCTGGTTATGCATGCGGAAGCGGTGAAACGTCCGCTGCTGGAAGGCAATCTGGAGCTGGCCCGGGCGAAAGTCGCCATGATTGTCAGCCGCGATACCAGTGTGCTGGATGAACGCGGCGTGGTGCGCTCATGCGTTGAAAGTCTTGGCGAAAATGTTATTGACGGCGTTACTTCGGCGTTGTTCTATGCTTCAATCGGCTGGGTGATATGGGGAATTCCCGGTGCCGCTGCGGCAGCGTGTTTTTATCGCGCCTCCAACACCCTTGATGCCACCTACGGCTACAGCAACGAACGCTACCGCTATTTCGGAACGTTTGCAGCCCGGCTGGATGACGTGTTGAATTTTATTCCCGCCAGACTAACTTTAGTCGCGATATTTCTGGCTTCGCTGATCGGCGGATTCCGGCCGTTCAATGCGGTCAGATGCGCCTGGCGCGATCACGGCAAACACCCCAGTCCGAATTCCAACTGGGGGATGTCGGCATTCGCCGGGGCGCTGGGCGTCAAACTCGGCGGCCGGACATTTTATCATGGACAATGGGAAGATTATCCGGAATGGGGAATTGAATTTGAACCGCTGACGGTTAAACATATTGCGCGGACGCAAAGACTGGTAATTCTGGTGACACTGACATTCGCCGCGCTTTGTGTGACCGGCGCAATGATTATAAAGGCATTGTGAATACAAGGAGTAAGAAGTGGGGAAATGAAGATAAAAGATAAAAGTTTTGATTAATAAAATTTTCCTCTGTGTTTTGCTAACTCTCGGGTTAGTCCCGCGACTGCGGGATGTCTCTGTGGTTAACAATGGATTCAGATAATTATGAGTACAGCTAAAAAAATAATTCTAGTCAGACATGGTTCGCTGGATAAACAGTATGACGGCTGTTACATCGGCTCTACCGACCTGCCGCTCAGCAATGAGGGGATTAGAGAGGCGGAGGCATTGGGACGGTTTCTGAAAAAGTCGGCCATTGACTGCGTATATGCCAGTCCCATGCTGCGCGCCAGGCAGACGGTTGAGTCGGCTTTTAGTTCACTGCCTGAAATTCCGGTAATTTATGATGACCTGCTGCGGGAAACCGATTTCGGCGCGTGGGAAAAACTTACCTTCGCTCAGATTTGCGAAAAGTATCCTGATATGATCGGGCCGTGGAACAACCGCAATTATGAATTCACCTTTCCCGGCGGCGGTGAAAATGTCGGGAATTTCTACGGCAGGATCCGCCGGATCAAGCAGTTGTTACTCGATTCGGAAAAAGCTAACATCGCAATCATTTCGCATGGCGGTATTATCTTGAATCTGATCAGCGATATTCTGAATATCGGACAGCATAAAGCGTGGGCGTTGAAAGTTGACCGGGGGTCGGTTTCAACTTTGAGTTTGTTTGAAAACGGCACCGGGATTTTAAACTTGTTGAATTTTAAACCCGGCGGAGGATTTTAATCATGGCGAATATTATTCTAGTCACCGGCGGCGCCAGAAGCGGTAAAAGCGTTTACTCTGAAACGCTGGCAAAATCATTCAGCGGTTCCAGGGCATATATTGCCACCTGTCCGGTAATGGACAAGGAGATGGCCAGGCTCGTGGAACGCCACCAGCAGCAGCGCAAAGATGACGGCTGGACCACTATCGAGGAGGAACTTGACCTGTCCGGCGTAATCAGGCGGGCGGTTGAATATGATACGATTCTCGTTGACTGCCTGACGTTGTGGATCAACAACCTGATGTATCATGCCGAACGGGCAGGGGGGGAGATTCTGGAAGAACGGATGCTGGAAATATGCGCTGATTTGAAGCTTGCCTGCATGGAGCATCCCGGTAACATCATCTTTGTGATAAACGAAGTCGGTCTGGGTATTGTCCCGGATAATGCCCAGGCTCGTCTGTTCCGCGATCTTTCCGGTCGCTGTTCGCAGGAAATCGCCCGGTTTGCCGCAAAGGTAGTGCTGGTAGCCTGCGGCATTCCGCTGGTATTGAAAGATGAACAAAAATAATTAAGATAAGGAGTTTAGAAGATGAGCTTGCTGCAGCAAACTATTGATGCGATTGAACCTCAGAGCCAGGAATACCGCAAGCTGGCGGAGGAACGTATTCTGGATCTGACTATGCCGCGCTGGGCGCTGGGCAGGGTGCTGGATTTAGCCGTGGATTTGGCCGGCATGACCAGATCGCTTCATCCGCAGGTTCGACAGAAAAATATCGTGCTGATGGCCGGCGATCACGCGATTATTGCCGAAGGCGTGTCGGATCAGCCGAAGGAAGTTACTTTGCAGATGATTTACAATTTTGTCCGGCGCGGAGCTGGAATCAATGTGCTGGCCGCCAATGCCGGAGCGAGCGTCACCGTTGTGGATATGGGCGTGGACGGCTGTTTGCAGGATCTGGTTGATGCCGGTAAAATTATTTCTAAAAAAATCGCGTATGGCGCTAATAATTTTGCCAGAGGTCCGGCTATGACGCGCGAACAGGCGATTGCTTCAATTGAGGCAGGAATCGAGGTGGCAAAGCTGTTGTCGCCGTCAACCGATATTTTCGGCACCGGCGAAATGGGTATTGGCAATACTACGCCCAGTTCCGCCATTATCGCGGTACTCACCGGCACTGAGGATATCGCCTCGGTAGTTGACCGCGGCGCCGGTCTGCCCAGCGCAAAACTGCCGATTAAGGTCGATGCGATAAGACGCGGCATTGAACTTAACCAGCCCAACCCGGCCGATGGTATTGACGTGCTGCATAAAATCGGCGGCTATGAGATCGGCGGCATTGCCGGACTTATTCTCGGCGCGGCGGCATTGAAAAAGCCGGTTGTCGTGGACGGCTTTATCTCCACCGCCGGGGCGCTGATTGCCCATTCGCTCTGCCCGGCTTCCGCCGAATACATGATTGCCGCTCACGGCAGCATGGAACGCGGCCATCATTCGATGCTAAAACTGCTTAATAAAAAACCGCTGCTTGACCTTAGCCTGCGGCTTGGTGAAGGCACCGGCGCGGCGCTGGCAATGAATATTGTGGATGCCGCCGTAGCCGTAATGACTCAGATGGCGACGTTCTCCAGCGCCGGAGTGACGGATAAGGGACTGTAGAGTTAAAAGCGAGCGTCTGACTGCGGTACCCGCAGTTTTATCAAATAAGAAACTTTAAAAAAAGCCTCCCGGCACTATGTTTTGTTTCCAAAATATAGCACAAGGAGGCACACAAATGAATAAGAATAATGTAA
>CAIMFA010000112.1 GCA_903840185.1 uncultured Lentisphaeria bacterium
GACAATTTTGATTCAAAGTTGCTATGAACGGCGCGTCCCAATGCCGTAACAATCGCTAGTATATCAACGGCAGTTGTCAGATCACGTGTGAGATAAAACAGACTGCTGGTTCTGGCTTCTTGGCTTTTGACCAGCTCGACTTTCTCCTGGATTCTGGCAACTAGGGTGCTGATGACAACTCCGACGACAAACAGGGCAAAGAACGTAATCAGGTATTCTGTATCCGAAACCCTCAGCGAAAATCGGGGAGGTACGAAAAAAATGTCAAATGCCACAACTGTGCGTAATCCGGAGTACACTGGACACCCAATCCGGAAATGACTGGACACCCAATCCGGTTTTCATTGGACACTCAATCCGGAAATGACTGGACAGTGAATCCGGTTTTTACTGGACACTTTTTTGGAAGTTCCGGATTTAGTGTCCAGTTGGTTTCGGACTAAATTATTCTCATTTATTTCTGCCTAAATCTCATACCATACCAAGAAAATATTCTTGGAGGTCATGATGAAGAAAGGTAGACAGAAATCAATGCGAACAATCAGAGAAGTATTACGGTTACACTTCGAGCATGCGCTCAGCCAACGTTCCATAGCTCGGGCATGTGCGGTTTCACCCTCCACCGTAGGTGAATACATGGCCCTTGCTACTAAGGCCGGACTTGATGGTTCAATGCTCTCCGTTTTGGATGATACCGCCCTTAAAGGAGTAATGTTTCCAGAGGAGAGACCACCTCGTCCATCCAAACGGCCACTTCCCGATTTTTCCTTGCTTCAAAAGGAGTTGAAGCGCAAAGGGGTAACCCTTCAGCTGCTTTGGGAAGAGTATAGGGCCGTTCATCCCGACGGCTACGGCCGCACCCAGTTCTTTGATCTTTATCGCGCCAACACCAAGACAGCCGACCCTGTGATGCGTTTTACTCACAAGGCTGGAGAGAAACTCTTTGTAGATTTTTCGGGAGACCGCCCCAGCTATGTTGACCGGAGTACCGGAGAAATAATTATCGCTGAACTGTTCGTAGCTGTTCTGGGGGCCAGTGATTTTATCTACGCAGTCGCTGTTCCCAATCAACAGATTCCGAACTGGCTCAAGTGTCATGTAAATGCTTTTGAATATATCAATGGTTGTCCAGTTTGCGTGGTGCCTGACAATCTCAAATCAGGAATCAAGACGGCATGCCGTTACGACCCTGAAACCAATCCGGCGTACGCTTCCTTGGCGGCGCACTACGGGGTGGCAGTGATCCCGGCCCGTTCCGGGAAACCTCGCGATAAAGCCAAAGTTGAAAATGGGGTACTAAACGCCCAACGTCGAATCCTGGCGGTGTTGCGGGACAGAACTTTTTTCTATCTATACGAACTCAATGCCGGTATTGATGAAGCTCTGGATAAACTTAATGATCGGCCCATGCAGGGTATCGGTCGTTCCCGGCGTGAACTGCTTGCAGAAGTAGATAAACCGGCTCTTCGTCCCTTACCGGAACAGCGCTTTGAGTTACGTGAGTGGCGATATGCAACGGTCAACATCGACTACCATATTGCCGTTCAGGGCAACTTTTACAGCGTGCCGTATTCCTTGATCGGCCGGGAAGTCGGAGTATGGCTCTCAGCAGGCATAGTAGAAATATGTCTTGATGGCGCCCGGATTGCTTCTCATGTCAGGTCATACGGAGTCAGAGTGTTTGTCACCGACCCCGCCCATCGACCTCCGCATCATCAACGCTATTTGGAGTGGACACCGGAGCGAATGCGGCGATGGGGAGAAAGTGTCGGCCCCCGGACAGGAGAGATGGTTGCCGCCATTATTGCCTGCAGTGTTCATTCTGAACAGGCATACCGTCGATGCCTGGGATTGTTGCGACTTGCCAAAACTCACGGCCCAGAGCGGTTGGAGTTGGCCTGTATCCGATCATTACGGCTGGGAGCCATTGATTATCAAAGTGTAAAGAACACCCTGAACAAACACCTGGAAACCACAGAACTCGGTGACGACCTGGAACCACAGTTGCCGCTGGAGCATGTCAACATTCGTGGGGAAGCCTACTACGATACCTGTGGAGGTGCCTCATGATGCTCACCCAGACAATTGACAAGTTACATAGGCTCAAACTATCGGCAATGGCCAGGGCACTGGAGGAGCAAACCCACCAGACCGTCTATGGTGAACTTGCCTTTGAAGAACGTTTGGGACTGCTCGTAGACAGAGAATTGGCAGAACGCGACAACCGAAAACTGGCTACATTGCTTAAAGGGGCGAAGCTGCGCTTTCCTAACGCATGTCCCGAAGATATTGACTTTCGCACACCACGGGGACTTTCCCGAGAGGCGATACTCTCGCTGTGTCAAAACGGTTGGGTAACCAACCGGCAGAACGTTATCATTACCGGCCCCACGGGGGTCGGTAAAACCTTTGTGGCGTGCGCGTTAGCCGCCAGTGCTTGCCGTGCCGGTCTCAGTGGACATTATCTGCGACTACCACGACTGCTTCAGGAACTGCATCTTGCCAGAGCGGACGGTAGTTACGGAAAAGTCCTGACTCGCCTCGCCAAGTATGCTGTGCTGATAATTGATGACTGGGGATTGGCAAAACTTACTGAACGAGAGCGTCGGGATCTGCTTGAAATCCTGGAGGACCGATACGATCTCAAGTCAACCATTGTCTCCAGTCAGATTCCCATTGATAAATGGCATGATCTTATCGGTGATCCAACCATAGCGGATGCTGTACTTGATCGACTGGTTCACAATGCACATCAAATAACATTCTCGATGAAAGGAGATTCGATGCGAAAACTGTTGTCAAATAAACCCTGAATTGGACACTTGGAACTAACGCTCACGGCAGAAAGAATTGGGGAAAAATACTGTCCAGTAATTTCCGGATTCACTGTCCAGTCAAAACCGGATTCACTGTCCAGAAAAACCGGATTGCGCATCTGATGTAGCAGGTTCAAAAAAGATAATTTTAATCCGCATTGAAATAACTATTGACACGTAGACTCATATAGTTAGCTTGAGTGGTTATTCTCTGAGCAAACCGATAAAGTGCTAGTGTTTCCGTTACATTTGTGAAACATATCAACTTCGTCCACAGGGTTACACGCCATTATATGTGTCGGCATGATTCTGTCAGTTCGACTTTAGGCCTCCAGCAC
>CAIMFA010000113.1 GCA_903840185.1 uncultured Lentisphaeria bacterium
ATCGTTTCAGATAGTTCTAATATGGAAAACTTGCTTCCGCTTACTTCTGACAGAGAAAATGGTACATGACTCCCGGCCGCTTCTAGAAAGTTTGCAATTACTGTATTGACCGGAACTAATTCAACCGTTTGAGAACCGTCTCCGGCGATCGGCATTTGCCCGCCGCGGCCGTTTGCTTCATACCAGCAGAAAGTGGCAACTACTGAAACGTGGAAAGGCAGCGCCAGAGGTCCGTAGGTATTGGAAAGCCTGAATATGGAAACATGGCAATTGCCAGTTTTCGATAACTGTTGCAATATGTCTTCAACAGCTTTTTTACAGATCGAATACGGGTTGTTTGGAGCCCTTAACAAATAATTGCTTGAAGGGAATATTATATGCCGGTTTCCAATTGCGGCGGCTGCTGCCGCGACATTTGCACCGCCAATCATGTTGATCCCATAGACATCTTTATCTGCACCGCGATTGCATCCTGCCAGATGATATATAGTATTGCAGCTTTGAACAAAAGCTGAGACAGCGGCAGGATTGCGTATATCGCCGTCAAAAAGCAGAACGTCTTTGCCGCTCCGGCTCAGCGCTGTAACCAGATGTCTGCCTAAGAAACTTTGGTGCCCGGTAACCCCGATTTTTGTCATCATTAATTACGCTCTCTAATACTATTGTTAATGTGATTACAGTGGATTTCCCGGAGAATTTTCCACGCCTCCGGATGCATTACACAGGAAATAGCGATCTACGCCGTCAAGCCAGCAGTTTATCAAACTCATCCCTGCTTTGCTGATGATCTCTTCGAGGTCTTCCGCTGACACGCCATTAATTCCGATTTCCCAGTGATGCTCTTTGGGGTTTGATACTCCATTGTGGCTCTTTCTGGTTAGAGTATAACCTGTTGAATGTTCTAACAACGTAAAGCGGATGGAAACTATTGGAGTTCGCATCATATTATTGTCCGGAACGCTGAACAGCACATATTTTTTAGCAACACGCGCCATTTCCCTGACGGCGTCAGACACTTCATTCCACGGAATGTGTTCCAGCACCTGGAATGAACAAACTACGTCAAATGATGCGTTTTCCAGCGGAATTGACTTAATGTCTGCCACAATATCAGGATTTAAATCTTCAGCAAAATCAAGGGTGACAACTTTCCCGCAAATGCATTTAAGCATACTCGACAGAAGCCCCGGTCCCGGTCCAATTTCAAGAACTGACGAAGGTTTTAGTCTCATCATTGCGACGAACTGTTCCCGGTAATGCAAAAATCTCTCCCTGCAGATATAACTTTCATTCCAATAGTGGGAACTGTCTACTTGTTTTGCCGACATTCATAGCTCCATATTTATTGAATAAAATTACTGATTTTCTACTGACCATCCATGATCCACAAGAAAGATCGGCGGATTTACTCCGGAAACAAAACGGCCTGATTTCCAGAAATCCCCCTCGATTACATCAAACATGAGTGCGTTGGTGATAAAATCCACTCTGTTATTATCCTGCGACAATGAAACGTGTACATAATATACCCCGGGCATTAATGGTACACGGGGAATATTGCATTTAAATATAGATTTGCAGCTGGATACCTTTAAAAACGTTCCCGTCACTACTTCCGAGTTACAATAGAAAACCCGGTTGCCAGTCCCATTATAAACATCTATCGCGACAGAATATTTGGCATTTATATCTTCAATATGACACATGACATTAAAACATGCGCTGTCTCCGGCTTGTACCGAGTCGGCATATTCGCCATTATTATTTGTCATAATCATTTTAGCGATATGAGTATTTTTCTTCAACCCTGTATCACTATTCTGGGTCAGATCGCCATTTCTGTTCATATACATCCTGATGGCGCTGAGAACGTCGCTGTCGGCAATAACCTTGCCTGATTCCAGGGTTACGCATTTAGTGCATAAAGCTTGGATTGCCGCCATATTATGACTTACAAAAAGTACAGTACGTCCGCCTTTAGCGACTTCGCCCATTTTACCCAGGCACTTTTTCTGAAACTGCGCGTCACCTACTGCCAGTACTTCGTCAACAACCAGGATTTCCGGTTCCAGATGCGCCGCCACAGCAAACGCCAGCCGCACATACATTCCGCTGGAATAGCGCTTTACCGGGGTGTCGATGAACTTTTCCACTTCGGAAAAAGCTACAATTTCATCGAACTTGCGCTTCACCTCCCGGCGGGTCAT
>CAIMFA010000114.1 GCA_903840185.1 uncultured Lentisphaeria bacterium
AGGGCTTCACACGTTTCGTTACCTCCTCGTGTGCCTGGTTCTGTTCCGAACTGCTGGTTAGGCTTTGTTCGCGCCGGATTGGCCGGCTTGTCTACATTAGCTTTCCTTGGCGCACACAATTTGGACAGCCTTGTACAGAACACTTTTGCTTTTGTTTTCATAGCTCCACATTTAAAATTCTAAATTTTCAACTTTCAATTGATTATCTACTATTAGGAAATTTGTCAACAGAAACGGTGAAAACATGTTCAAACAACGTCGTTATACCGTTTTGCAATCATTTAGTTACAAATTCATCCAGTGAAAAGCGGAGAAGTTTTTAACGCGTACTGGATTTGCAGACATCTGGCGCAGCGCGATTTCAAGCTGGTCATCAACGGCATCCATGCTTTTAAAAACTCTGTTGTGAAAATGTTCTTTGCGTAATTCCTTCCAAAGTACTTCTGTAGGATTAAGCTGCGGACTGTACGGCGGCAGAAAACTGATGCTTATGTTTTCCGGAATATGCAACTTTTTTGTAGTGTGCCATGCAGCTTTATCCATGAAAAGCATCACATGCTCATCTGGTATCGCTTCAGATATCTGTCTCAAGAAGCAATCCATCACATCAGAATCAGCTCGATAATAAATCAGCGATTCCAGAACTCCGTCTTTAGGAGATATTGCGGCAAATGCATATGAATATTCCCTGATTATTTGCGCCGGACAAGCAGGTCGAGTTCCACTTGGTGCCCAGCAGCGCTGCGGCAGATCAACCCGTCCGAACCGACCTTCGTCCATGAACATAATCCTTAGAGGGGTTTCCTGGGGGACTTTTTCGCGTAGTTCGGAGACTGTTGCGGCAAAGTTTTTTTAAAAGCCTCCTGAGCTTCCAAATCAGTTTTCGGGTGAGATGGACGCGGGGCGATTTTTCTCCAGCCATGACGAGCTAAAAGACGATATACAGTTGAAAGAGGAACTTTCTTGCCTGTTTTTGCTTCATAAGCTTTGTGTATTCCGGAAACTTCAAGAATGCCGCTATTGCCAGCCAGTTCCATGAATGGGCGCAAAAAATCCTTTTCGTCGTCAAGGCTCAAATTAGACCTCAAGCGTCCGCCAGTTTTGACGCTTTTCAGTATCTGATCACCTTTCTGATTGAATCGCGAATATATGTTTCTAACGCTTCCATAGCTCAAGCCTGTCATTTTCGATATTATTGGAGCGCTTAACTTAAATTCACCTTTCAACCATAATGATAATGCTCTTTGATATTCATCTTTGGTCTTGGACGATCTCATTGCCAACTCAATTTTCTGACACTGGTCTTCGTCAAGCATTTTACGAGAACTCATTATAAACCTCCAATATTAAGAACATGGAGATTAATATATATTGTCATCTAATGATTGCAAATCAGTATCAATACCCTTTTGGGGAAAATATTAAAAAAGAATGAAAATATATTGAAATGGGTTACTTTTCCGGATGTGTCATGGAGTATGATAAATCTGTTCAGGATTCAGCGCATCAGTATATATGGCGAATCAGATTTACTTGAAGCGTCCCTGGCTGGGGGAGTGGCCGTAATGGCGTTTGTAGACTTTGGAGAAATAGTTGCTGTCTTCAAACCCGGTCATATAGGCGACATCCGCCACGATGTGACGTCCTTCGTGCAGCAGCTCCCGCGCTTTGCGCATCCGCACATCGTTCAGGTATTCAAACAGCGAAAAATCACTTTCGCGACTGAAAATACGGGAAAGGTAGAACGGACTGACTTTTAAACTGGCGGCGATATCTTCAAGTTTTACCGGCTGCGGATAATGCTTTTCCAGATACTTTTTGGCTTCATTGACCAGCCATTGCCGTTTACTGCCGGAAAACTCCGGAGCGGCCGACGCGGAATGCTGCTGTAAAATATCCCGGTAAATCAGCATCAGCACGGTCAGCAGACGGCTTGACGCAACGATACGGTCAGTCTCGTCGCCGCCGGGATCAGTTCGCAGTTCGTCAAACACTCGCGACAGGGCGGTTCTGGTATCCGCGGAAATCCGGTTGATATTTGAATTGTCGACGCACTTCAGAAAATCAGATTCAAACGGCCAGTCGAAAAATATAATGAAAACTTCCAGCCCGGTTTCGAAATCGAACACGTCGCGGTGCATCGTCCGGCGGGGCGTGATCAGGCAGTCGCCGGGGCCGGCAGTAAATTTATTGCCGCCGGCGATCTGACAGAGCGAACCCTTGCGGACATGGATCAGTTCGCAAATATCGGTCGAATGATCTTTCACCGCCCACGTCGGGTCAAAAATCATATCGCTCATAGAGCGTATTCTGGGCAATTCCTGAAAAAGCATTTTTCCCTTTTATCCCTGCACTTTATGGTTCGATAAAATAATGTATAAATATAACTCCAACCGGTAATGATTCAATAGAGGCACCGATACACAAAGTTTAAAAAACAATGAGTGTCGCGATAAAGCGGTTTTGGCTTTTATTATCCAGTGTGCTATTTTAATACTGGCATAATTTGGATGAATTATGTGCCGCTAATTAATAAAAATTTGTCAAATATTATGATTCATAATTTAAAAACTTTCAGATTCACGCAAGCCCGTCCGGATGTTGAGCTGCATATTTCCGCAACTGGAATACTGGAGGAAATGCGGCCTGCGATTGTTGACCGGCCGAATGGAACCGGAGACCGGCTGCTGATGTTTTTTTACGAGCCGGTTATGCTCAAGGTGGATGACTGCATCCGTCAATATCCGGCCGGCACGCTGATGCTGTGGGATGACGGCGCCGGACACTATTACGGCAATACTGAACGCAAGTGGCGGCATTCATGGATTCATTTTCACGGACGCAATGCCGCCGCGCTGCTGGCGGAAAGCGGTTTTGTTTCAGGAGTTCCGCTGACTTTCGCCAGGCCGGACATAATGGAGGAATATCTTTTAAAGATTTATAAAGAACTCACCGGGGCGTATGAACCGGATGCGGTAATCATGGGAAACCTGTTTCACTGTATGCTGCGGGAAATGGGCAGAGCCATGCATGAGTCCGCCGCCGCAACCATCCCGGAAAGAATCTTCCGGACAAAAGCGTTTATTGAAAAGAATCAGACGGAAAAAATATGCCTGCGGCAGCTGGCGGCGGTCGCCAGGCTATCTGTTCCGCACTTCTGCGCCGAGTTCAAGAAATGGCTGGGTATTTCTCCGGTGGAATACCAGTTGCAGCTTCGTTTTGAACTGGCGAAATATCTGCTCGGCAACCGGAATTTGAATATTACCGAAATCGCCGTGCAAACCGGCTGCAGCGACATTTTTCAATTTTCCAAGATGTTCCGCAAGCGCGCCGGACAAAGCCCCTCGGCCTTTCGCAGCACTATGTTTCCGGAAACAGGTAAACTCCGTTAATCAAATTTTATACCGAATCGCAATCTTAAAGCTAGTAAGGATTGCGGATTCCGTCTTTGCCGGGATGGGCTGGATGAGGCTGGCGCTACCAGGGTAGCGACTGAGCTCGTACAGCACGTATCCGGCATGGCGGAAACGCAACCGCTTCGCGGCAAGGCCCTTTTGCG
>CAIMFA010000115.1 GCA_903840185.1 uncultured Lentisphaeria bacterium
ACACTTTTTTCATCAAGCTTGATACCGTTGTTCAGCGAGTGAACGAAGAGCTTGCCTTGCTGGCTGACCAAGCAGCAACAATAGCAAGCATGTTTTGCTGGCCATGGATAATAGCGGCAATTTGATTTTTAATTGGAATAATATGGTAAAAATATATTCATTCCCGCCATTTGCGGACAAAAGTGCGGACAAACTTATTCTCGGTTCGATTCCAGGGGAAGAATCACTGCGCCGGCAGCAGTATTATGCCCATCCCAGGAATATGTTCTGGAAAATCATGGGGACTATCTTTGATTTTGACCCGGCGACAACCTATGAAGCCAGAATCGAAAGACTGCTCGAAAACCGCATTGCACTGTGGGATACGGTGCACAATTGTCATCGTCCCGGAAGTATGGATTCAGATATCAAACAGGAAGAGCCAAATGACTTCGAGACCTTTTTTAAAGCACATCCTGACATAAAAAAGGTCTTTTTTAACGGTCAGACTGCTCACCGGCTGTTTATGAAGCATACCCGGACAATGACCTTGCCGGACTTGGAGTTTCACGTAATGCCGTCAACCAGTCCAGCCAATGCCGCAGTGAGTTTTGCCGCCAAGGTGAAAGCCTGGAATGTAATTAACCTAAAAAAAGCAGTTGAACCTTAATTACAGCTTTTTTTAGGATTTAAAGATCAAGTAACGCGGGGTCGTTAATCAATATGCGGCCGTTTACGGTTTGCAGAAGATTCTCATGACCGGGGCTGATTGAAAAACAAGCACAACGTTTAAGCAATTCCGTGACTTCCGGGATACCGGAATCGGGAATTTTACCTTCAATTTTAGGGAAATAAAGTACGCACTGGCTGCCATTTTTTTCAAGGATCAGCGGCTGGCGGTGGGGGATTCCGTAGAACTGTAAACGGAATGACTTAAGCCAAACAGCAAAAGCCTCATCAGCCGGGAATGTAACTTTTTCCAGGGCTCCGGAGTTCAACATCTGTGGCAGTCCGGCAGGAGTGATGAATGGCTCCGCGCAGGGAGAGTTCCTCAGCAGATATTCCTGACCGTCAATAGACGCCGGAGTAATGAATTTCCGGTAATTTTCGAGGATTTGCCTGCAGCGTTTAGGCCATTCATCATTCAGGAATGCAGCTTCCGCTTTCAGCGCCGAGTAGAAATACAGCATGGCTTCCTCCGGCGTGTCCCGGACGCCCAGAAACAATACCAGTTTTTCCGCCTCAACGTCGCTGATTATGTCCCGGAAAGCCAGAACGATCTTATACATGCGTTCCATCTGGCTGACCGCAAGGCATTCCGGCCTGCTGATGCCGTAAACATCAACGAGAGCGAACTGCCCGGTTTGAGGACTGTAAAGCACGTTGCCCAGGTGAAAATCCGGATGAAAAAAGCCTGAATAAATGAACTTTTTCAGGAATCCTGCCAGCTTATCGAGGAATACTGTATGATCTTTGCCACCAATAATGTATTCGCGCACCCAGAACTCCCAGGCGGTCACCGCATCCGGAATGGCTTCAGAAAAGGTCATGCTCAAACAGCCGCGCCGCCCCCAGCCGAGGTATTTGACTACTGGAATGCCGGCATTCTCCAGCTGCATTGCGGTATCAAACTCGGACCGGGCTTTACAGCATAAATATGCCCGCAGCTTATGCAGCAAATTTTGCGGTCTGTCCAGTTTGACAAAGTACTGGTCATTTACCTTGAATACTGAACGTACCTGATTGGATTTGACCAGCGATGACTTCAGATACTGTTCGTACTGGTCGAACCAGGAATCGAGCAAACCGGAAGCACGCAGCCGCCATTTCCAGCCGCGGCGCTGTTCCATGCTTAGTTCTGTGCTCTCTGCCATAATCCGATTCCAGGTTAAATTGGTGTTATTTATAACTTACACCAGCTCTATTTTAAAGCCAATGCTAAAAAAACGAATTCTTTACTTGAATAAGAATTTTAACTCATGACAAAGCGGTTTATATTACGCTATTGGCTATGAACAACACAGGAATTACTATTTATGAACTGGAAGCGGCTTCTTTCATCAAAACGGCTGGGCAAGGCTGACGCGGATGTGATTTCCATGGGAAGATCGCCGTTTCAGCAGGATTTTGACCGCATCGTTTTTTCCTCCGCCTTCCGCAGAATGCAGGATAAAGCGCAGGTTTTTCCGCTGGCGGAGAACGATTATGTCCGCACCCGGCTGACGCACAGCATGGAAGTGGCCTGTATCGGACGGTCGATCGGTGCCAACGCCGGGGTGTTCATCTGTAAAAGTCACGATGTCGGTTCGATTCAGCCTAGCGATATCGGCGCGATTGTCGCCGCCGCCTGTCTGGCACATGACATCGGCAATCCACCGCTGGGGCATTCCGGCGAGGAGGCTATCCGCCACTGGTTCTGTCATTCCAGCGTCGCCGCCTCGATGAAAGCTCAAATGTCTCCGGAGGAATGTGCCGACATTGAAAGATACGAGGGCAACGCCCAGGGGTTCAGAGTCCTCTCCCGTCTTCAGATGCCGGAAAACCCCGGCGGCATGCAGTTGACCTGCGCCACGCTTGGAGCGTTCACCAAATACCCGATGGCATCGCTGATTGAGAATCCGCCTACAGGCGTAGCCGCTAAGAAGTTCAACTTCTTCCAGATGGACAAGGATTTGTTTGCCGAAGTCGCCGAAACTACCGGACTGAAACGCTTCCGCAGTAATGCCTACTGCTGGAGCCGTCACCCGCTGGCATATCTGGTTGAAGCAGCCGATGACATCTGCTACCGTATTATAGACTTTGAAGACGCTCATGTGCTTGGAATCATTACTTATGAAGAACTTGAATCGCTGTTCATGCGCATTGTTGACGACAGTGAATTCCGCAGGAAACTTAAAGATATCAGCGAACCGGAACGCCGGGTCGAGCTGATGCGCGCCCGCGCCATCGGCAGACTCGTAAACCAGCTTACCGGCTGTTTTGAAAAACATCAGGAGCAGATTCTTCACGGCGAACTTCAGGAGCCGCTGATTGAGCTGATTCCGGCCGCCGAGGCGCTCAAGAAGATCGAAGCCCGCAGTTATGAAGACGTCTATACCTATCGCCGCGCCGTGGAGATCGAAGCCGCCGGATTCGAGCTCACGCAGGGGTTGCTAGACGCCTTTACCACCAGCGTCAATGATGTTGCTGCCGCCAGACGCAGCGGCTGCAAACCGCTGTACCGCAACAGCCGGCTGATGCTGCTGATTCCCAAGCGCTACCGCAATGAGGACGATCCGCAATGGCTGGACAGCGCCTATGTCCGGCTGATGAATATTCTCGATTACATTTCCGGAATGACCGACTCCTACGCCGTGTCATTGTTCAAAAAAATCAAAGGGATCTCCCTGCCGGGACAATAAAGGAACAATACCATGCCTGAACTTCCAGAAGTTGAAACCATCACCAGAGCTCTGTCCGCCAGCCTTACCGGCAAGCATTTTACCGCCATCAAAACCTTTATCGCCGCCATCCGCTACCCGCTGGATCTTGAGAACCGTCCGGAGCTCGTCGGCCAGAAAATCATTTCCGTACGCCGCCGGGCGCGGTATATCATCATTGAACTTAAAAACCGCTGGGCATTCGTCATGCACCTGGGCATGTCCGGGGCGATCAGGATAGTTCCGGCGGATGAACCGAAAAGAAAGCACGATCATGTCTTTTTCCATTTGAGTGACGGCATGACCATGCGCTATGAGTGTCCGCGCCGTTTCGGCTTCATCAAAACCTGTCTGCTTGATGCTCCCGGCGCTCATCCTTCAGTCCTGGTCAATTTAGGGGTGGAGCCGCTCAGCGATGAGTTTACCCCGGATTACCTGTACAACAACCTGCAAAAACGTTCAATGCCGGTTAAAAACGCAATCATGGACAACAAGATTGTGGTCGGAGTCGGCAATATCTATGCGGCGGAATCGCTTTTCCTCTGCGGAATCAGCCCGCTCAGGAAAGCCTCTACCGTAACCAAAGCCCAGTGCGTAAAAATGGTCAAGATCATCAAAGAAGTGCTTAAACGCTCGATTGAAGCAGGCGGAACGACCATTTCCGATTACAAACAGGTGGACGGTTCCGAAGGCAAGTTTGTGCAGCAACTAAAAATGTACGGCAAAGACGGGCAGCCCTGTCCCGAATGCGGCACGATTGTTCAGAAAGCCGTTCTCGGCGGCAGATCATCATGCTTCTGCCCGAAATGCCAGAAGTAAACATGTCGGACAGACCGCTTCAGGACTTACTGCAGCCGCTGCCGCTTATCGGCGGCGGAACTGTTTCCAGGATCATGCCGGGACCGATGGAGGGTATAATGCACCCGCTGTTCTGCAAGGCGGTTTCCGAGCTGGCGCTGTTCGACTTCTGGATCACCCCGTTCCTGCGTATTTCCACCGATGTTCCGCGCGATTCCAGATTGAAACATTTCATCCGTCCATTCGCCGAAACCGGCCTGCCGGTGATAGTGCAACTGATGGGCAACAATCCGGAGCTTATCGCCGCTGCCGCGGCGCGTTTCCGCAAGCTTGGAGCCGCCGGCATCAACCTGAATTTCGCCTGCCCCAGCAAACAGGTTTTAAGCAGCGGAGCGGGCGGCTCTCTGCTGCGTAAACCGGAACTCATGCGACAGATCATTGAGCAGACTGCCAATGCCTGCCCGGATTTTTCGTTGAGCGTCAAACTGCGCACCGGATATGAAGACCCGGCAGAGATGGAAAGCATTTTTGAACAGGCGGTGTCAGGCATCAAGCTGGATTTTATCGCCATGCATTTCCGCACGGTCAAAGAAATGTACCGCAAAACAGACCAGGGGCTTGAGCGTATCGCCCGGGCGGTGAAACTTGCCGGAAACGTTCCGCTGATCGCCAACGGCGACGTATTCTCGGCGGAAGATGCAATCACCATGTTCCGCTCCACCGGCAGCGCCGGCATAATGGTGGCGCGCGGCCTGCTCAAAGACCCGTTCCTCGGCAGGCGCATCCGCCAGGCCTGCGGTGATCCAGTAACCAGTGCGACAACCGGCGACGGCCGCGCCATCTTCTTCAACAAGCTGCTCGAAATTGCCCGGCGCGACCCTGCGAAATACTGGTCGCGGCCTCAGTTCATGGAACTGGCCAACTATATGTGGGGCAGCAGCCATCCGTATTTCGATATCTTTAAACAGTTGTCCGATAAAGATTTTATCGCTTACGAAATCACGGAATAATCACTTTTTCGCCTGGGATGTGTTCTTAAAATCACCGGCCTTGACAATCGAGAGTTGAGCCGGATTGAAGTGCTTGCGCAATGCCGCCAGTATCTCTTCGTTGTTAAGCGCCGCCACTTTCTTTTCCAGGTCAGCTTCAAAAGCCATAGTCCGGTCTGTCAGCATAAGTCCAACCAGCCGGTTTGCCAGTTCGCCTTCTCTGGAGCGTCCTACTTCCCGGTTCTGCATCCAGCCGTGTCTGGCGGCGGCTATCTCTTCGGGGGTGAAGCCGTCTTTCAGCGCCTTGGCGAGCTCCTCCTGAAATGCGGCCTCCAGTTTTTGGATATTGACCGGATTAAGAATAGCACAGCCTTTCCATTCTCCGGCCGCATCCTGACTGGAAATATCCAGCGAACTGCGGGTGCCGTAGCTCAGTCCGTCCTTTTCACGGATATGCTGCATCAGGCGATTTTTGAAAGCGCCGCCACCCAGCATGTAGTTGGCAAACATCATGGCGGGATAGTCAGGGTCGTCATCCCGCATTTTTATGCCCATACCGGCAATAAAGAATGCGTTAGCCTTGTCCGGGGTCTCAAGAGTGCGGCTCAGCGGCTCCACAGCAAAGAACTGGCGGGGAATACGCACATAGGCAACAGCCGGCTTCCAATCTCCGAGTAATCCGTTCACGAGCTGCTTCAATTCCGCAACGTCCACGTCGCCAACAACCGCCATCTCGCCGCTGCCGCCGTAAAAAGCTTTGTGGAAATCTTTCACATCTTCCAGCCTGGCGGATTTAAGCAATTGGATATCCTTGTCGAAGCTGCCGGCATACCGGACATGCTCCTCCGGATAAGGGCGCAAATGGGACCGGATAGCCAGACTGGCCTGATCCTCTGGTTCCGAGCGCTGCGATTCAATTGCTGCCACATTCTCCTGCACCTGAACCGCAAACTCATTAGCCGGAAAACTTGGTTGGCGCAGAATTTCGGTCACAAGTTTCATCACCCCGGCGAAGTTTTCCTTCTCCGTGGTGATTTGAACAGACACATCTTCAGCGGAGCCGCCGATGCTGACCTGTGCCTTCAGACGGTCAAACTCATCTTTGATCTGCTGACGCGTATGGTTCTCTGTTCCGCGCATCAGCATGGAACCGCAGAGTGCGCCGGCAATGCGTTTGCCCTGCAGCGCTTTTTCCTCGCCAAGGTGAAGACGGATAGCGGCGCTCACCGCGCTGCCGCGAGTTTTTCTAGGTACAACAGCGCATTTAAGTCCGGCCGGAGTCGTGAAACGGACAGTCCTGCTGTCGATGGCCGCCGGAGCGGTGTCAAAGGCTTCGCCACTGGCTACGGGAGCTCCGCCTTTGTAGTCTTTCATCATGGTGGCAATGTCCTTTGCCGCCGGGATCTCTGCCCGGTCAGGTTTCTCTGTCGGGATAAATTGTCCGACTGTGCGGTTGGCTCTTTTGAAATATGCCGCCGCCGTCTGCTGCACGTTTTCCGGGGTAGCCGTTTTCACCCGGTCGCGGTTCAAAAAGAACATGCGCCAGTCACCAATCGCAATATATTCGCTTAAACCGATTCCCAACCGGCTGGAATCTTTAAGCATCAACTCCACCTGGGTCATGTATTCCCGGCGGGCCCGCTCCACCTCTTCCCGGGTGACAGGTTCTTTGGCTGTGTTCTCCAGCGTCTGTATCATTATATCGCGCACTTCATCCACATTTCCGCCCTTTGACAGCAATGCTCCGCAAAGCAGAAAACCGGGTTCAGCGGTCGAACTGGTAAAGGCAAATACCGCGGCGGCTTTTTTAGTTTCCACCAGCGCTTTGTAGAGACGCCCGGATGGAGGACTGGTCATGATTTTAGTCAATAAATCCAGACTGGCATCCTGCTCGTCGCTGCCCGCCGGAGTTTTGTATAGTACCAGCACTGCCGGCGTATCGCCGACGCGACGAACCGTGACCTGACGCTCACCGTCCTGTGTCGGATCCACGGTGTAAGTTTTCTGGAGCTTGCGGGCGGGTTTGGGAATGCGCCCGAACAGTTCATTTATCATAGCAAGGGTTTTAGCTTCATCCATTCTGCCCGCAACCAGCAGTACCGCATTGTCTGGCTGGTAATAGTTCCGGTAAAAAGCCCCCAGCCGTTCGACATTGACGTTTTCAATGTCGGCTTTGCAGCCGATAACTGATTTTCCGTAGTTTGACCATTCAAACGCCGCCGCAACAGTCCGCTTCATAGTCGCGGAAAACGGACTGTTTTCTCCGGCTTCAAATTCATTGCGAACCACGGTCATTTCAGTTTTGAGCTGTTCAGCGGCTTTTACCGGGTCAAAGCCAACCATGCAGTTGACCATCCGTTCCGCTTCAAGAGCGAGAACTGTCCTCTGATTTTCATCAGACGCTGGAAAGTTGATAAAGTAGTTGGTACGGTCATAATCAGTTGAACCATTGAAGCGGGCTCCCAGGCTGTCCAGAATGTCTTTCGGGGTTTTAGCACCGTTTTCACCGCTGTAATTTTTCGTAGGCTTAAAGAGCAGATGCTCCAGAAGATGGGCCATGCCCGTCTCCCCGTAGTTTTCGTGACGGGAGCCCACCAGATAAGTAATCGCCACGGTCATAGTCGGTTTACTGGGATCCGGAAAAAGCAGCACCTTCAGACCGTTCGCCAGCCGGTATTCGGTGATCCCTTCAACTGATGTAACTTTCACCGGTTCCGGAATTGATCCGGTCGCCGTGGTTTGAGCGAATGTCTGAAGCACACAGAATGCATACAATAGAATGATGTATTTAAAAACTTTCATAATTACTCCATGTTTAACTATATCTTAATTCCGTGAGAGAATTTTGTTAATTTTCTCACTTTCGTTTTTTGACTGTTTTATCAGTCGTTGACTGCCGATTTTTGATTAATTTTTGCCTCCGTTCCAGCCAGTCATGCTTCCTGCATGATTTTATTCCGGCAAATGGCTATTTTTAGTCAAAAATCACTGTTTTAAGATACAATCCTCCCATAACCTTATTTTTTGCCTCCTGTTTTTTTTGATTTTCAACATCGTGCGTATAACTCCTGTATAACTTTAAAATATGGGCAATATCGCCCGAACTTCAGAATTTTACTGTTGGCATGACTTACAATTTTACACCCGACACAAATCAAATCCTGCATGACTGAACGTAAACGACGTCTTGTCACGTCAAAGCTGCGCGGCAGCAGCTCTTTCATTTTCAGCGCTCGTTGTCCCAATATGCGCAAGCAGTTATAGGCCAACGTGCCCAGGCCCAGGAACAATGCGTTGGTTTTAAACTTCCCACTCGGCAATTTCTCGATGTCCATGTCCGTTGTGAGTGCGCTGTGGAATTGTTCACTGGTCGCGTGGTTGTGGTAAAGATTAATGCAGGTCGCTTCATCTTCCGTCAGATTAGTCCACCATGTTGAAACTTCAAGCTCAGGAATGAGAAATCTTTCCCCGGTTTTAGCATCGGTAAATCGTTCGGTGACTTCGAACGCAATAAACATCGGAACATGTTCCATGCCGGCCGGCTTTTTATGAGAGACAAAGCCGCGAAAGATATTTTTACCAGGACGCGGTTTTTCACAAGTGCCAACTCTACGCGCAACAGCCAGCCATTGTTCCAGGCGCTCGCTGCGAAGATTCCGCTTGATCAGAAACTTGCCATCAAGATCAACAAGCGTTTCGACAAATTCAACATCATCGTGTCCTGAATCCACCCGGTACAAGATATTTTTCACTCCGATCCGCTTTGCCAAGTCATCGCATCTGCGGACAAAAGCAGAGGCGTCTTTAGCGCTATGCTGGCTGCCGTTGCGCAACTCGTTGGCCAGCATGTAACCATGCGTGCCGAGGTGAGCAAAGATTGGAGCATAACCATCTACTTCCATATATGTCCAGCTAACTCCTTCTTTTTTTGAATTGGAATTGTCCAGAACCGATACGTCAAGATCAATCACATTATAAGTTGAATAGGCTGTCGTCTCAACCCCGAAATCATCAACCTTGGAAAGCAGCTCCACATTGGCGTCATCAATGAGTTTAAGGGTGTTATCGTCAGCGGCTATCCCGTCAAGACGCTGGCGCAGAATTTCCTCGGAGGGAACAAATGACAGATTCAGGCAATCACGAAACAACTTATCCTCTCGAAAAAGTTTAATGTCGGCAAAATCAGTGCGGCCAAGTGAAAGCAAACCGATAATGCTTCGCAGAATGCCGCTATGGCTGTTGATGCCTTTTTTTACCTTGCCAAATGTCATTTTGTCAAACTTCATAAAACTTTTTACATTGCTGAGCAATGCTCCGATTAAAGAAATCCCGCCATTGGAATTGATTTCTTCGTTACCCTGCTGTATTTTGTACATAATCACCTGTTTGGTTAGTAGTTTATTAACGCTTTGCAAGAGTCATAATATACTGCTAATCAACAGGTTTAACCAGTTTTTAATTAAGTTTTTGCGCGAATTCTTTCACGGATTCAAGTGTTCATAAGAGACCAGCGCTTAAAAAAGCAATAATTATTTTTTTCGGGATTTTGTTATTAATTGTCGGGCTGTATTCCTGGGACTTTACGCGAAACAGGATATTGATTTATACACAGACTCCATGTAGAACATTTATAAGCCCCGACGGGCAGTTTAACTTGACAGTTTATGATTTTTTAGGGCATTTTTTTGTAAAAACAAATGATCGTATGGGGTTTGTAATGTTAAGAGATAAAAAAGGCAATATACTCAATAGTTGTGTTGTTGAAGTCATTATGTCAGCCGACAACCCATATTGGGCAGCCCAAAATACAGGTGACTACGG
>CAIMFA010000116.1 GCA_903840185.1 uncultured Lentisphaeria bacterium
AATGTGTATTGTTTGTGAGGAGTATGAACTTGAGGTCACAAATTGTGGTCTCAAAGCAACTGAACTGGAGAAGCCGGCATGAGTGAGTTCGATATCATCAAAACGGAAGACATTCAAAACCGAATCTACACTGTTCGTGGCATTCATGTTATGCTGGACAATGATATTGCTGAATTTTACGGAGTTAAAACCGGGCGACTGAATGAGCAGGTTAAACGAAATATTGGACGTTTCCCGGAAGCATTCATGTTTAAGTTATCAGAAACTGAATTTAATGACTTGAAGTCGCAATTTGCGACCTCAAGTGAAAAACCTTTAAGATCGCAAATTGCGATCTTAAAGAATGAAGCCGACAATCAAAGAGGTCTGCATAGAAAATATTTACCCTGTGCTTTTACCGAACAGGGCGTAGCCATGCTGTCTGCCGTACTCCGCGGCGAAACTGCGGTTAAAGTGAGTGTTCAGATCATGAGCGCTTTTGTCGCCATGAGAAGATTCATGCTGTCAAATGCGCAAGTCTTCCAGCGACTGGGAACTCTTCAGTTAAAACAGCTCGAAACCGACCGGAAACTTGATAAGGTGCTGACGGCTATTGAAAGCAGAGAAATTCAACACAGGCAGGGCATCTTTTTTGACGGTCAGGTTTTTGACGCCTATCAGTTCGTTTCCGACCTGTTCAGAACCGCCGCAAAATCAATCATTATTATAGACAACAACATTGATGACACCGTTTTAACCCATCTCGGCAAAACGGAATAAATCGTGAAAAAACTTTCTTTTCCATAAAAGAATATGTACTGTTCTGTCGTCATATTATACAAAAGAACGAAAGATCATTTAAGATGGCGGATGGGAGCGAGGAGGAAATTGAAATCAAGCAGTTGCTTGCGGCGGATGATCCGGCGGCGATAGAGCGGATATACCGCTTTGCCGGCAGGGAATTGTACTATTATCTGGCCGGGTTGACCGGTTCTGTGCATGATGCCGAGGAATTGCTGCATGACTTGTTTATCAAGATTGTTGATAAAAGGTTGAAGTTGGCGGAAACGAAATACATGAAAGCTTATTTGTATCGCACCGCCGCCAATTTGGCTTATGACCGGATTCGGCGAAACCAGCGGAAAAATCGTGGTCTGGCAGATTATGCCATAGTTCAGGCAGTAGAGGAACAGAACGTTTCCGAAGAGGACATCAGTGAACTGAATCGGGCGTTGAGCGAACTGCCGCCGGAACAGCGACAGACAATTATCCTGAAAGTATTTATGAAAAAGACGTTTGATGAAATCGCGGCGGCGCTGAGCGTTCCTGTAAATACAGCGGTGAGCCGCTACCGTTACGCGCTGAAGAAACTTGAAAGCATGCTGGAGAAGCGAAGATGAACAACAACCTTGAGCAATATTTACAGTCATTCCGGCTGAAAGAACCGTCCGTCGGCCTGGAGTATTCCGTTACAGCCGCAGCCGTAAAACACTGGCGGGAGCAGTCTGAAACGCCGTTTTCAACGTCTTTTGTTTTCGGGGTCAAGATATTTTTCACTGCCGCCGCGATTATTCTGGCATCAATCATAGCGCTGAACTTGTTAACGTTTCCCAAAATGGAACGCGACACGAGCAAGTATAAAGCGGAAATCGAGCAATTAGTAAGCCTCGGCATTCCAAAATCAAACGCCGCAGTTATGATTGCCGCCATGGAGGCGGGCGGCAGAAAAACCAGTTTTAAACAGCAACAAATCATAGGAGACATATTATGAATCTGCCGCTGCTTTCTCCGGGAATGTGCGTCATTATCGTTATTTGTTTTTGCATGTTGATCGCGGTCGCGGCAACGCTGTATTTGACTAGGCACAAGTTCAAAAATCCGAAGAGCAGAAAGCGTCGCACCATATTTGCGCTGTCTATATTCGGTCTGGTAGTGGCTTATATTCTCTTTTACACCACTTCCAATTTTATCGGGCGTACCCAAGTCCAAGCTAAACTGGCAGAAATGCGAGAACGAAAGATTCTGTTCGATGAAAAAGACATTTGCCCACAGATGCCTGGTAATAATCCTCATTTTTACAAACCGGCATATAAATATACCGTCACTCCGGGAGTTCCTGAGACAGACAACGGCGCTTACTTTTACAAGGCGGCATTTGAACTTACAAACGGTTCATCATCATATAACACACTTTTTGATATGATGACAGAACAACCAACATTCGATATCACTCAATGGTCTGAGCAAGCCAGGGATACAGCCCAACAGCTTCTTATAAAACAGGATATTGAACAGATTCTAAGTCTGTTCCGGCAAGGGGCGGAAAAGCCTTATGCGGTTTACAGACGCAATTACAATGGGACTAACACTTTGCTACCTGAATTGAATGCCCAACGCGCATTATTTCGGCTTATCTGCATCAAAAGCAGTTGCGACGGACTTCACGGCAATCCTGATGCCGGATATCGTCTGCTGTGCGATGGTTTCAAGACGATAGTTCAATTGCAAACCGAAAAAATAGTACTCTCGCAATTAATCAATATTGCTTGCGTTGCAATTAGTCTTGATGTCATGAATAGCTTGCTTCTTCGGCATGGCATCTCTACTCCATCTGCGCAACAGCTTCTTGCGGAATTGGAAAAGATAGATTTCAGCCAAGCGATAATTCATGGTTTGGATGGAGAAATCGTGATGTGCAGAGAAGATATTTTTGAGAAGTTGAACAGGATAGAAAGTAATATATCCAGGCTTGATGATAGCGGGAAGATAGGCAACATAACATTATATGTGTCTTGGATTTGGCCGTTTCTCTACCAAGACTATGCATATTACCTGACAAAGATGGAAAAAATAAGGGTTTTATACAATAAACCCTATTGGGCGGAGACTGCTGAAATAAAAGAGTTGGAGAAAGAATATTGGCATCCCGGTTACAAAGTTCTAACGGGATTACTCACATCATCACTGGTTCCCCAGAGAACCAAAGTCGCCAGGATCGAATCGGATATTGACGCGGCGAAACTGACGCTGGCACTGCATATTTACAAGAATCAAAACGGCGCGTTTCCGGATAAACTGGAACAGCTTGCCCCAGGAATTATTAAAGAAATTCCGGTCGATCCGATCAGCGGCAAGCCGTTTGAATATCAGAAGGCAGATGGTAAGTTCACGCTGTCCAGCGTATGGTTGAAAGAGAAAGCGGAACAGGACAGGAAGCGACAGGAGCAGAACAGAAAAGAGCAGGAACGCCAGCACAACCGGAATAAGACCGGGAAATAAGCCGGGAAATCCGGTTACGACGGAGCGTAACCCTCCAGTAATACCAGTTCCTGTCTTATGACTCCGGGCTGTTTCCCTTGGATATTGGATATTCCGTGTTGGTTATTGGATATTGAATAAGGTTTTAGGTTTTAGGTTTTCATTTCGGCTGTTTCATGTCGGATATTCTCACGCTTTGCGGGATCCCGCAGGACTGGACGGGTTATTGGATATTCCGTTCAAAATTCCTAACCTTGATAGCTATGAGCGTACCCCTCCAGCAGAAGGCAGAAAACCGTGAATTTCGGTAAAGGCTTATGACTTCCAGGATTGATAGGGGTTTTGCGCGAGGTTGGAATTGCAGTATCTGGAGTCGGCGGTTACTTCCTGGCCTGCCCAGGGGGGCAGGTCAAAATTCTCGGTTTCGCTGCCCAGTTCGATTTCGGCCATGACCAAACCGGCGTTGCCGCCTTCGAATACATCCACCACCCAGAATTTGTCGTGGTATTTGACTTCGTAACGGATCTTTTCGACGGCGACTGAATCGCATAGATTATCCAGCATCTGACTGGCGTCATCGAGCGGGATCGGATATTCAAATTCCGGACGGGTGAAGCTGACGGGTTTGCCTTTCAAGGTGATATACGCCTGTTCCCCGGCGATTCTGATTCTGACCACGCTTCTGCCGCTGCGGGAATAAATGAATGACTGCCGGAAGTGTTCGCCGCAGTCGGCATACTGCTTCCAGCCGTCGTTTTTAACCAGAAATTTTCTCTCGATTTCCTGAGGCATATTTTTTCTACGGAGTGAAATTGATAAAGACCATGAACGGCAGCCAGCCGCCTTCGTTAAAGTTAATCAGTCCGAGCTGCAGAGGCGATTTACGGCTGACATTGACCAGGCCGATCTGGAACCCCTTTTTATGCGCCACATTCACCATGCCTAACTGAGTTCCATAGGCCCCGGCTTGTGCAATATTGACTGTCGACCATTGCAGGCCGCTGAAGTCCTCGCAAATGGCGCTGCCGATGGAGCACTGGAAGCCTTTGACGTGATCGGTGGCGCTGCAGGCCAGAGACATTTCGGCCCCGATGACGTTGCCGCTGCCGGAACAAATCGGGAACCCCATTTTCAGCCCGTACACATCCTCGTAATCGGTGGTTTGCGGCACCCCGAACCAGAAGCCGACCTGAAGTGATTCCCAGCGTTCGGTGCGGGCATATTTTTTATGTTTTGGCGCAGCCCAGACATCCTCTTTCTCTTTGGCCGGCTTGTCCGCCGCTGAAACAGCGAATCCGGTGTACAGCAAAAACAAAATGATGAAGAAATTTTTCATGATTTACATATCCTTAAATATTGGTATTAATTTAACCTGTGACTTTGCTAAAATCACGCAATAGTTCTCAAAAACATTTTTAAATGCTTAAATATTTTCCGCCGTTTTCTTCTGTGAGAAATACATCTCTTTATAAATTCCCTCCTGCGCGAGCAGCTCGTCGTGTTTGCCCTGCTGGACAATGCAGCCTTCGTTCAGCACCACAATCATATCGGCGTTTTTGATTGTCGAGAGTCGGTGGGCGATGATCACCGTGGTCTTGTCCTGCATCAGCCGGTCCAGCGCCTGCTGGACAAGGTGTTCGGAGACTGTGTCCAGCGCGGAGGTAGCTTCGTCCAGAATCAGAATTGACGGATTTTTCAGCACCGCGCGGGCAATCGCCAGGCGCTGCTTCTGTCCGCCCGAAAGGCTGGCGCCGTTTTCTCCGATCACGGTCTCATAACGCTGTTCCAGATGGGCGACAAATTCCTCCACATTGGCCATGACGGCGGCATTTTTTACTTCTTCATCAGTCGCGCCTTTTTTGGCATAGGCGATATTGTCCTTGATGCTGCCGCTGAACAGGAAAGGTTCCTGAAGCACCACGCCGATGCTGTTGCGATAGGACTCGATCCCCAGTTTTCTGATATTGATGCCGTCAACCTTGACTTCGCCGCTGTTGACGTCATAGAACCGCAGCAGCAGGCTGGAGACGGTGGATTTGCCGGAACCGCTCGGTCCGACCAGCGCCACTTTCTGACCGGGTTCTATTTTGAGCGAGAAATTCTTCAACACCGGCTTTTTCTCGTCATAGCCGAAAGTCACATTATTAAATTCGATGTTGCCGTTCAGGTGTTCGACTCTGACCGGATGCGGGTCTTCCTTGATTTCCGAGGTCGTATTCAGCAGTTTGATAATGCGTTCGGCGCTGGTCAGTCCCAGCGTGATATTGGCGGAAACGGCGGACAGGGCGTTGATGGGGCCCAGCAGCATGCCCATATAACTGTAAAATGCGGCGAAATCCCCGATGGTCATCGCGCTGTTCCGCACCATTATGATTCCAAGCCCGATGACTGCCAGATAGGCGCAAATGCTTATCACGTCGGCAATATTCCAGCACAGCGCCCACTGGGTATGCGCCCGCAGATGAATATCCAGCGTCGGACGGAGACTGGCGAAGAAATCTTTGCATTCAGTCCGCTCCTTGGAAAACGATTTCACCACTTTCACCCCGTTGAGGGTTTCCGCCAGATTGGCGGAAATTTCCGACATCTTCTCCTGCATGGCTTTCGTGTCCACCCTGGCGATTGAATGGCTGCGGCGGAGATTCAGGAAGTGCAGCGGGATTATAATGAGCGCCACAAGCGACATCTGGAAATTCATAATCATCAGAATGACCACGGTGACAAAAATCAAAAATATCTGGTCGCATAACTGGGCGGCGATCCCGATCAGCTGCTGAAGCTGTCCGACATCGCTGATTACGTTGGATATCAGTTTGCCGGTGCGGTATTCCTGATAGAACCGCAGCGAAAGAGTTTGCAGATGTTTGAACAGTTTGTGGCGCACATCAATCAGTACGCGCATTTGCACATAACTGATCAAATAGTTAAATAAATAACGCAGCATGCATCTGGACAGCGCAATCAGGATCATGCCGCCGCACAGCACCATGAAAAGCTGGAAATCCTGATTCGGCAGTATTTTGTCGATCGCGATCTTCAGCATGAACGGCATTACCAGCCCGAGATTGGAAAACAGCATGACGCTTATTGTGGCGCCGATGAGCAGTTTCCGGTAAGGCTTTATCAGAGTCCAGCAATCGCCGACTTTGGTATTCAAAACTGAATCTCCTTTGAAACTATTTTAACCACAGAGACATCCCGCCTCGCGGGACTAACCCGAGAGTTAGCAAGACACAGAGAAATCCATTTGTTATGTTAAAACTTTTATCTCTAGTCTGTTTCTTATTTGATAAAACTGCTGATGCCGCAGTCAGTCATTCCTAACCTGAATAATTCATAAACTTATGGCGAATTACTGCAATCTGCTCAAAGTAAAGTCTTTGCCAATGTCCTCGCCGTAGCGCTGCTACGACTGCGGCATCGTCAAAATCTTTCTTTTTGAGCATATTTTCGTCTTTCATCCATTTTTTGTGAATAATCCAGGCTAAAAAAATTAAACTATATTATTATAGTATAATACATGAAAATGAACATTCTCATTTCTTCCATAAAAAAACGGCAAAACTTTATTGTTGCAAAAAAAGTTCGGGCGGCATCAGCATTCTGGTGCCGGAGAATGTACGGGCGACGGCACAAGCCGCCGGATCGGACTGCGGTTAATATGTTTAAACAACGGCTGACGGTGCCGGTTCCGGAACGGCGGCATCGCCTTTGGAGATCGGCAGCAGTACCTTGAATGTGGCGCCTTCGCCGACTTTGGAGTCCACTTCGATCAAGCCGCAATATTTATTGACGGAATCCATACAGAAGTGGAGACCGATGCCGCGGGCGCTGGAATTGCTTTTCATTCTGGTGGTGAATCCGAATTCAAAGATTTTATTTTTGATCTCATCCGCAATGCCAGGCCCGTTATCCTTGATTTCAATTAAAGCATAATCTTTAGCCCCTCTGGTCTCGCCTTTCAGGGTGATCTGGAGCTGGTATTTTTTATCCGGATTGTTTTCCGCGTCCATTGCTTCAATGGCATTCTTGATCATATTGATAAAGACCTGGGTCATGATTGAGGCGTCGATCAGGACTTCCGGCAGTTTCCGGTCAAGATCAGTGGTGATTTTGAAACCGCGTTTGTTGAATGATTCATCAAAAATGGTCACGGAGGATTCCACCACGCCGGCCAGTTGAATCATGTTTTCAGTTCCAAGTTCACCGACAAACCGCTGCTGCAGTTCAATGATCTCGCTGATATGGAAAAGTTTATCGGAAACGGACTGAACCATTCTGGTCGCGTCGGAATTGTTGCCGCGCATATGCTCCAGCAGTTCTTTCATGATGTCCAGATACTGTTTTCCGGCTTTGTCGGTTTTAAGGAATTTCTCCAGATCGCCGCTTTTTAAATGTTCCTGCATTTTCGGCAGCATATCATCCAGAATTAATGATTCCGGGCGCTCCTCTTTCTTGAAATTGACTTTCTCCATCAGGCCGCTGACGGCCAGCTTGGCAATTGTCACGGCATTGCCGATGTTGTGGATTATGCCGGTGGAAACCTGCAGCATGCCTTCCTCGCGGGCGGCCTGAAGCTGTTTTTCGTAATCCTGCCGCTTCTTGAAATCTTTCATCACTTCGATGCACAGCGATGCGATTTCGGCCAGCCGGAGCAGGAAAATGCCGTCATTCGCGGCAATTTTATATGAATCAAAATCCTCTCTGGAGGTGATAATGATGCAGCCGTAATTTTCATTGCGGTACTTGATCGGGGCGATCAGACAGCGCGGAGCTTCCAGCACAAAACGTTCAGGAAAGAACGGTGGATTTTTACCCTGATAGAAAACATAGCCGTCGCTGCCGCAGGCCTTGTCCAGATCGTCCGACGTGAACTTGGTTTTGTAACCCTTGATGAACTCAGTGTGCTTTTTATCATGGGCAATAAGTTGTGCTTCGATCTGCTGGGTCACCTCTTTCAGCATCGGGAACGTTCCGGAGACCGCGCAGCCGTAAAAATGCTTGTCCTCGCCGCAGAGCAGCAGCGCGCCGCCGGTGGCTTTCATCGAACGGACGGTGTATTTGATGAAATTCGGCAGAAATTCCTTTTCCTTGTCCTGCGAAGCGATCACTTCCTTGGACAGCCGGAGAATATCAGCAGTGGCATTCCGCTCCTTGGAAATACCTTTTTTCAAACTGTAACTGGTCCGGTTGGTGATAATGATCTTGGAACGCTGAATCACTATCACTACTAGAAGCGCAACTATTACTACAGATAAAATCAGTATTGGCATAATCTTTCTCCGTTATGGTTATATTTTTTTACCATAAATTAATTTTTCTTGATCAGTTCCGCCGCATTATACGAACTGCGGACCAGCGGGGCGCTGGCAACAAAAGCAAACCCGAGTTCACGGGCGATCCTGCCCCATTCGTCAAATTTTTCCGGCTCCACATAACGGTCCAGCGGCCAGTGCCCGGCGGAAGGAGGAAGATATTGACCGATAGTCAAAATCGACACTCCGGCGGAACGCAGGTCTTTGAGCGTCTGCACCACCTCGTCATCTGTTTCGCCAAGTCCGGCCATAATCCCGGATTTAACCGGGATTCTGCCGCCGCCGATCTCCGCGGCGGCCTTAAGCACCGCCAGCGAACGGGAATAATCCGCTTTGCTCCGGATCATTCCGGACAGCCGTCTTACCGTCTCAACATTATGATTAAAAACAGTCGGCCCCGCGGCCAGAACAGTTTTAAGCGCATCTGTATCGCCATTAAAATCCGGAGTCAGCACTTCAATCCCGGCTTCCGGGATTGTGCGGTGCAGCGCATTGATTACCGCGGCGAAATGTCCCGCTCCGCCGTCCGGCAGATCGTCCCGCGTCACACTGGTGACCACCACATATTTCAGCTCCATTTTCGCGGCGGCGGCAGCCAGTCTCTCCGGTTCATCCGGATCCGGCAACGCAGGCGCGACGTTATGTCCAACCGCGCAGAAGCGGCAATTCCTGGTGCAATGCTCTCCAAGGATCATGAATGTCGCCGTCCGCCGGTGCCAGCATTCATTAAGATTCGGGCATCTGGCGCTGGAACATACAGTATTCAAGCGCAATCCGGTCAGGATTGAGCTTACTTCCTCCCGGGCATGTCCGCTGTTCACTTTCACTCTGATCCACGGCGGCAGTTTCGGGCGGTGCGGTGTTCCTGTGCAGTCCATTTCAATCAATCCTGAAAAAGCCGGCCATTAATCCCGGCAGCGGGAAATGACCAGGCTCACATTAGTTCCTCCGAACGCAAAACTGTTGCTCACTACATGACGCAAATCAACTCCGTCGCGCAGTTCGCGGACAAAATCAGCCCAGCCGAATTCCGGTTCCGGATTGTCCAGATTGATTGAAGGGCAGATAAAGCCTTTATCAATCATCTGGGTGCAGAAAATAGCTTCGACCGCGCCGGCGGCCCCGATCATGTGTCCGGTCATCGACTTGGTGCTGTTGATTGCCACTTTTGAACCGAACACCTGTTTGATTGCATCCATTTCCACCGGGTCGCCGATCGGAGTGCCGGTGCCGTGGGTATTAATATATTGAATATCTTCAATTTTCAGTCCTGCTGACGCAACCGCCTCCCGCATTACGACCGAGTTTGACGGCGCATCCGGAACCACCATGTCGGTGCCGTTGCTGTTGGCGGCGCTGCCGGAAAGTTCGCAAATCGCCCGGACGCCGCGCCGTTTGACGCTCTCTTCAGATTCCAGCACTAAATAACCGGCGCCGCAGGCGATTACAAAACCGTCTCTGGCGGAATCGAAAGGACGGCTGGCTTTTTCAGGGGTGTCGTTATAGTTTTTGGACAGCGCCCGGATGGCGATAAAGCCGAGGGCCTGAGCCCAGCTCAATTCTTCCGCCCCGCCGCATACCACCATGTCATAGAGACCGAACTGTATCAGGCGCATGCCGGCCAGAATGGAGTGGGCGCTGCTGGCGCAAGCCGAACTGATATCGTAACTTTCTCCGGAGAAACCGAAGATCAGCGAAAGATTGGCGACCGCCGAAGAGGGCATCACCCTGGGAACTATGCACGGATTGACGTTGCGCAGTCTTCTGGTCGAATCATAAGCGAGTGCGGCTTCAAAGGTTTCCTGATAATTGCTGCCGGCAACGCCGCTGATTACCGCAATCCGGTGGCTTCTCACTTCTTCCAGCGGAATACACGCTTCTTTCAGCGCCTGCTGTACCGCCACTACCGACATCCTGGCATTCGCCGGGGCAAAACGCAGCCGTTTCTTATCCAGCAGTTCGCACTGCGGATTCTGATCGGCAAATCCGCCGACCTGGCAATCCATCCCGCGATCTTTCCAGTCCTGGACAAATGTCGTCCCGGAACGTCCCGCCCTCAGGGCTTCTTCGTTTATTGCTAAACCATTACCTAAAGGTGTCAGCAAACCCCTGCCGGTAACTAAAACTTTTCTCATGGATGAAATTTCCCTTGTCTCCAAAACATTTTTATGTCTGCATTTATACCCACACAAATATACTCATTTTTACAGTAATTTCTATTGCCGATACGAATATTTTTGCAGTAAATGAGATTCCAACGGCAAAAACGGCGTCCGGAACAGGTTTAACAGGCCGCAGATGCTTCATTAACAGGCGCTTCCGCCCTGTCCGTTACAACCGTGCGGAGTATACTCTGCGCGGTTGTAAATTCAACTGCAAGGCATTCACCGCAAGGCGGTTGCGATCTTTTGAGTCTTAATTCGCGCTATTCGAGGCTTTCGATACCACGGTATCGGCTGCCTCTCAGAATACGAACCAATTCTCAAAATCTTCGCAATCTATAGT
>CAIMFA010000117.1 GCA_903840185.1 uncultured Lentisphaeria bacterium
GCCCCATCCCAGGCAGTCCGAATAAAATCGACTTTTTTTTCGTAATTCCATGTCAACGGCAGAAAAATGGCGAATCATAGTCGAATGTCAGACTCAGGTTCGGTAGATAGGTTCAAAAAAACAGGAAAACTTTAGTTCAATTATTGACCTGGATTCATTTTTTTATTCTATTATCGGTGCTCCGGCTAGCGGAAAATCATATTTTACTACCTCTTTAATATGGCGATTAAGGAAAATTCTTCCTCAAAAATTGGATCTAGCCATTTCCGATGCTGACGGCGTTTCCAATATGGTGCTGAACCGGTATGACCAGCTTCTATTTAATAATCCGAATCACTCAGAATATGTGGCCCTGCCGAAAACGGAACTGCAAGGGAACGAGTTCACCAATCAAATACTTTTTGAGGGCATGAATGTTAACCTGCCGATTCCATTTGTTTTCAAACTACAGCCGTTGGATACGCATCATAGTCATGAAGACGGCAAGGCACTCCCCCCTAGAAATATGGTGCTGTATGACAACGCTGGCGAGCATTTTGAGCCGGGGCGCGAACAAATAACAAATTTAGCAACATCGCATTTGAGCCATTCCAGCGGCTTGATTTTTTTATTTGATCCATCAAAAGACGGACGAATGATAACTAAATGCAATCCTGAAGATCCACAGGTAAACGAAGCGGGCAAAGTTACCAATCAAATGGCGCTGCTTAATGAAATGATCAGCCGTATCCGAAGATATACAGGCATGAAAGCCACTGAGAAATATTTAAAACCGTTATTGATTGTAGTGCCTAAATATGATATGTGGCGGGAAATGTTTCCAGTTGAACTGGAAAACGAGGAACCGTTGAAATATGACGAGGCGAATATGCGCTACCGGCTCGATGTTGGTTGTATTTTAAAAATATCATATCTGCTGCGTGACCTTTTGCTAAAGCTTTCGCCGGAAATAATCTCTGTCGCCGAAGTTTTTGCGGAACAAGTATTTTTCATCCCGGTAAGCGCACTCGGGCAAATGCCGGAATATGACAAGGAACACGATATGATAGCGGTTAAACCAGACAATCTGGCACCCGTCTGGGCTGAAGTACCGCTGCTGCTGCTGCTTTCATATCAAGGCTACTTGAAGAGCTGTTTGCAGCCATTGTCGGAAACACAGATGGGAAATATGGTTACAGTTGAAAAATACAGGATTGCCAATAACATGGTAGTCTTCTCAATTCCGGGAAAGAATGAACGGGTTGTGCTGCCATCATTGTATTTAGGCAATACGTTATATGATGCTGACGCAAAAGTATGGTTCAAACTTCCGCATCACAAATACACTGATGCACCGAAGGAACAGCAGCAAAGCTTCTGGGATAAATAATTTTGCATTTTTTATGCATATTCACTTTTAACAATAAATAATTTTAAAAAGAATCTTTATTATGGCAAGAGAACTGATTTATACGTCTGCTCCTAAGGGGCTCAGAGAGGGAAGCAGCGGGTTCTGTGTGGTCGCCTACACCCGTGGCATGCCGGCCAATCTGGTACAGTTGTTAGAAAGCCTCAGCGCCTACAAGCCTGTTTTCCCGCATTATGATAAAAATGCCAATCTGAATCCGGTTTCTTATTCTCATTATAAAACCTCAATTGGTTCAACACCGATCCATATCTTAAGCAGAATATGTTTTGCCGGTCTGGATTATTCCAAAAGATCGAATAAACTGGCACATCATTTAGTTTTTGATATTCAGGAGCGAATTAAGTGCGGCCCCGCGGTGGTATTCAGAGTTCCAGACTTATTTCTGAATAAATGGGAGTCCGAGCCTGGTATTATTGAACAGCAGAAAATATTAGTCGAATGTGAAAGGCCATTGCGGAAAGCCGTAACTTGGGAACAGGTTACCGGCGATGCCGGATGGGCCGCTGTTCTTGCCGACTCTTTCGTAAAAGCTCCGGATAAGACCGCATTTATCATCTTTGACCCTAGTCGCAACGTTGATGTTTTAGCGCTGGTTGAAGAATCTCTGCTGTTACTCAGACCTGAAGACCGCTGGCAGGTGTCATTTAACACTTATTTTACCAGCTTGCCCCCATCGGTGCAATGCAACTGGCGCTTTTGCGTGCCTGATTCTGACGCGCTTAAAGAGGCTAGAAGACAACCGGGCGCTATAATAATTGACCTGACCCAACCAATGAAAAGAGCAGAGGATAGCTTACGGGCGGAAAGAGCAAGGACTGGCGAAGAAAAGATTTCCAAGACTCTTTCAAGTATAACGGGGGCGAAACTTGATCAGGAGGCAATGAATCTTGATGAACCGGACCGCAAGAAGATGCCGTCACCACAGATAACGTCTCAACAAATGCCCCAGCTCAGAAAACCTGCGATTGCACCCGTTCGCACTCGCACGCCATCTCGAATCGCTGAGCCAATGAACCAGGCAACTCATCCAACCGATGACGGATTCTCTCAAAAACAGAAATTAATTATTTCGGCAATTATTATTGCGACAATTGCAATTATAATATTCCTGATCTTTAACATTGCATGGCGCAATAATCTGTCGGATAAAGATCAATCACAGAAACCGCCGGACGGAGTAACAGGAACTAAGCAAGGTATTGGCAATGAAAATCATGCTCGCAACACCGAAAAGTCAGATAAAAATGAAAAATCTATTACGCAAACACCATTAAA
>CAIMFA010000118.1 GCA_903840185.1 uncultured Lentisphaeria bacterium
CCAAGGGACTGGATAATTTTATCTGAATTTGCGGTTGCTCACCGCATGCCAATTAATATCGGGTATTTTGCCAGAATTGATGAAAATAAATTACATAGAGTCCGGACAGACTTAACAAACTCGATCATTAACAATGATCTTGATCCTGATGCATTGTATTTTTTTGGTAATGATGCCTGCTGGAATGTCGCGACCGCTCAATTGAGGAAGTCTGATTTTGCAGGGGTAAAGGATGGATTCCATTTTATTGCTCCTAAGTTCAAGGATGCTGATGCCTTTAATAACATAAAATTCACCTATATAAACAATTGTAAATTCAATGAAAAAATTTATTTCAATACCAACGGGTCAGGCGCCAAGTATATACTTTCCGGCTGGTCGGTTGCTGAACCATGGGGAATATGGTCTGACGGGAACTCGTCTATGTTATGTCTTAACTTACCGGAATCAAATCTTAATGATTTAATCTTAATAATTGAAGGTCAGGCGTTTCTTCCAGAAAACCATCCTCTTCAAGAGATTGATGTTTACTTGAAAGACCACTACCTGACAACCATGAAATATTCTGCCCGCGATAACGCGGGTGTCCGATCAATTAAAATTCCAAAGGAGTTAATATCTGGCAATAGTACTACGCTGCTAATCCGTCTTGAATATAAAAATCCCAAATTATTTTACGGTCGCTTGCTGGGAATAGGATTAGTTTCAATTCAATTACAGACTGGCGGAAAATAAAGCTTATACATTATTTATTCGGTGTTTATAGCAGAAATTCGATCCAGGATTTCAATGTATTCATCAACGGCACTCCGCCAGGTTCTCAGAGAGAGTTGATCATTAACAGGCTTCTGTATTTCTAAAAGCGCATGGCGGTTATAACATACAGCAGGGAAATATTACTATTGATACAATGCGCGCTGAGCACGATTGCTGAATACGGACGGGCTGATATATTCCGATGATTCCATCATGGTATTTTGTGTTCTCTATTTCTGCAAATCCAACATTTTAAAAGCAAAAACATGGTTTCGATTGCCGGTTACCAGACAACCGTCCGGTATTTTCGCTCTTGGCGCCAAACAGGCATTTCATCGGCCATTTCAAATGCTCAAAATACTGCCATTTTTTGTACGCGCTCACAAAAAATTACTTTATTCGATATAAAAAGATAGAAATAATATCGAAGACTTAAAAAAATGATTTTTGCTGAATATAATGATTTGCAGCATGTGACTTATGAGATTATTATATTAATGGGGCTTGCCATTATCCGCCGCAGACCGGGATGAACAGGATTATAGTTAAAAAAAAGAGGGAGGAGAGACTATGAACTTGAAAGACTTGCAGTTGAACGGCATGAAACCGGTAGACCCGAATGCCGGCTACTCCTGTGATCAGATCATTTACCTGGACTTCAAAGGCGCAAACGACGCTGCCTACAACAATGACGCATTGAACATCCATATTAACAATATTGATGTAGAGCATTCCAGTCTGACAGAAGAACAGCAGCTTGCGGTAATTACAGACTTAAACACGCAATTTGCGGGAACCGGTGTTTACTTTACAACTGAACTTCCTGAAACCGCTGAATACTCCACCATTTATGTCGGCAAAACTGATGACTTTAAACCATACGGCAATTTTCTCGGCCTCGCCGAGACTATCGACACCGGTAATCAAATCAAAACTGATAATGCTTTCGTTTTCACCAACCCGGTACGGACAACCAAGGAGATCAGTTCAACCATTGCGCATGAAGCCGGGCATCTGCTTGGTTTTCAACACAGCGCCGAAACAGGCGGGAATCAAGCCATAGCTTCTTATGCGGATTCACCGATCACACTTCAAATCGTCAATAACTTCTCCCGCAGAACAGCATATTATTCCAATAATTATTCCGATGCCGACGTATGGCTTTATTCCGTCGGCACCAGCAATACTCTGAGCTATACGGATACCAGCGGGAACACTCAAATAGTTCAGGACGGCAGCGCGTTCCAGTTGAGCACGGTGCAAAATGGAACTTTTACAATTGCTGATGGAGGCAGCGGCGCCAGATTTTTCGCCGCTTTAGGCGCAACCAATCCGTTCGGAGCTGCCGCCCCCGGCGTTTTTGACACTAATATTCCTTACTCGCTGATTGAATGGACTGTTGTCGGAAGCGTTACTGATAATATTGATGTAACTTACGAGGATACGTTTTCATTCCCGACTAACCTTACCGTAAAAGATAGCAATAATAACGTGACAGGTCAATCGACATTTATTCTCGGAACTACCGCTGAAAGGGTCGTCAATGCCCTTATTGATGCCTTGCCGTCGGGACCTGTAGGTCCGGCTGATCCCATGCCCGCGTCCGGCGATATGGGCTGGGGGCCGCTGGTGCCCACTGTGTCAGGCCAGCCGGAGGCAAACCGCGTGATTGGTTCATCGAAATACTGGCAGTCTGCAACATATACCAATCCTCCGGACCAGCAACTGCTTGGCTCATGCTACTACTATGCACCGTCATTTAATGACTATCTGGGGTATCTGCAATCCGCTGAAACTTATTTGTTTAAGAATCAACCGTATCCACCGAATCAACCGAAACAAAAAGATAAACCGGATCCGGTTCCTGTTAAAGGATGGTATATTGATTATTCCGGAAACAATGGTTATTCGTTTTATTTGAGCGTGACTGGAACAGATGGAAATTACGGACTGCAGGTTCATGATATATACGTCAATACTACTTCAGGACCATCGGAAGTTCCGACTTCGCCATGGAACCCCTACAACACTCAGTGGACATATATTGACGGAACCATCAACATTGCCGCCAACGGCGCTACATTTCCCGTTACGGTCACCCCCGCGGCAGGGAAGCCGTACACGTATGACGCCACAGGGAACTGGACTGACCTCACCATCTACAGCGGCGCATCGCTGATCAACGGCGATTTTGCCTCCGGGCCGGTCATAACCGGAACCGGAGACTTTGCGCCGGGGGGTGCTCACAGCAATCTGAACAGCACGATTCTCGCTTCGATCAGCGCCAGCATCGCAACCGGACTTCTCGGCAACAGTTTTTACATGAACGCCATAAATGGCGGTCAGACCGGTTCGCCAGCCGCCACGATGTACTGGTTTAATGAACTCGAACGCAGTCAGTACAGTACATATTTGTTCGATGCGGGGTGGGCTGCCGGACAGAATTTTTATGATCCGTACTGGAAGACCATGGCCGATTGCACCGGCATGCAGGGCTATCTGTCCCCGTTTAATGACCGCTGGCAAAACATAAGCCCGGACTTTAATTTAGGCGCGGATTATTCGATTACCTGGGAATTAGGTATACCGCGGAAGGGCAAGGCGGACTTTATTGGAGATGGCAAAAGTGATATTTTATTCACCGGTGATAACGGCACGCGCATCGGCTACTATGCCGACGGCCTGCCGACCGGCTGGACAGATCTCGGCGATGTCAGTCCAGGCTGGGCGGTTGCCGCCAGCGCCGATATCAACGGCAACGGCAAGGACGATATTCTGTTTGTCCATGAAAACACGATCGGCTACTATGCCGACGGCCTGCAGTCCGGATGGACAGACCTGGGCAGTTTCACGTCAGGATGGGCGGTTGCCGGCTGCGCCGACTTTGACGGCAACGGCAAGGCGGACATTCTTTTTAACAACGACAACTTGAACCTGCTCGGGTATTATTCAGATGGACAGGCGGCCAAATGGACCCAGCTGGGGGGGTATGCCGCCGGATGGGCGGTTGCCGGTTGCGCCGACTTTGACGGCAACGGCAAGTCAGACATACTGTTTACCAACTCCAAATTGAATTCAATGGGGTATTATGCCGACGGCCTGCCGACCGGATGGAAAGATCTGGGCAGTTTCACGTCAGGATGGTCAGTTGCCGGTTGCGGCGACTTTGACGGCAACGGCAAGTCAGACATACTGTTTACCAACTCCAGCTTAAATGCAATGGGATATTATGCCGACGGCCTGCCGACCGGATGGAAAGACCTGGGCACTTATGCTTCCGGGTGGGCAGTACAATATTGCGCCGACTTTGACGGCAACGGCAATGATGACATATTGTTTGCCAATAATAATCTAGTCGGTTATTTTGCTGACGGCCAGCCTTCCGGATGGAAGCAGGTTGGCAGTTATTCGACAGGCTGGCAAGTTGCGGCAATTTGAAAAAGCAAGAAAACTAAATTTATCGTATAGAAATTTGCATTTAACCACAAAGATGGGATGTGGTCAAATCTTTTAAAGACATTCATGCAGAATATATATGCATGAGTACGTGCTCTTTATACTTCTTTGGATGGAAGCTCTTCAACTGGCGGCAGTACTGTTGAGCCCGATACACTACGTGTTTTTTTCAGGCTTGTCAATAGTTTGGCAAATATATCGACTCCCTCCAGTTTGCGCGCCACAAATTTGCCCAGATTATTAGATGGTGTTTCGATGAAAATATGTAATAAGGCAGCCAGAATAATCGATCCGCCAAATCCTATCAGTATCGTTATATACGGATTAACATAATTCAGGGATATTCGCATGAAAACATAACTGTACATTGCATGAACCACATAGAATGGATAACTGATATCCGCCAACATGTCCAGAGGCTTCGGGAATTTGAGATTTTTTGCCATATAAAAAAAGCAGAATACTCCAAGCGCTAAAGAGTAATTAAGCACGCCGGAATAAGCTCCCGGCTTCATAATGCTTAAATTCCATTGAATACCGAAGGCAGCCAGCAAAAATCCTGCTGAAAAAACCAAAGTTTTAAAATCTATGGAGTCTCTGATATGCAAATTGAAGACAGTTCCGATAAGCATGAAAGTAATCATCATGAAATTTAACTGACCTAAATAAACAAAACGGTATGCTGCAGGAGAAGACTTCAAAAGATCGTCTGCGATAATTGATGTCGCCCCTGTAAACAATACAAAAATTACTCCAAGCAAAAGAATATATTTGATCTTTGATTTAATGATCAAATTGGAAATAAGCGCGCATAAAATGTAGAACTTGATCTCAACTTCCAGCGTCCATGAGATGCCGTCTATAGACGGGAACCAGAATAAATCCCGCACGATAAGAGCATTCGCCGTCACTACTTCTTTACTGTAGGGAAATGGTCTGGCAAAATAGTATGATGAAAAATACAGTATCGCAGCAGAAATAGCGAATCCTGCAATATAGGTGGGATACAGTCTGAAAAACCGGGCTGTAAGAAATTGAAGCCGGGAATATTTACAGAGAGAAAATGGTATAACAAAACCGCTGATAAGAAAAAACAATGCAACTCCGAAATGTCCATAGCTGAAAAATGAAAATTTGTTTACAACCCCTACTACAGAGGGAATTTCTCCGGAGTAAATCGAGGTATTCGCAATCGACACGACGGCGGCGTTGTTAAGCCAGAACACGCCGAGCAGATGACAAATAACGACAGATAATGCCGCTACTCCACGTAGATTATGCGCAAATTCAATGCGTTGAGCCGGATTTGAGGATGTTGTAAATTTTTTCATTATCGACTTCTCTCAAACACTCATTGTTTGTTTACCGTTGATATCCGGTCAAGGAGTTCAATGTATTCATCAACGGCACTCCGCCAGGTTCTCCGTGAAAGCTGCTCATAAACAGGCTTCTGAATTTCTAAAAGCGCATGGAGGTTATTCAACCCCCACTCAATCCGCGCCGCGATATCCTTCCAGTCATAAGGGTCAAAAAGCATCTGCTGCTGCAACTCCTGATCAGTTATGATTTCTTCTGTCACCGGAATGCGCGCCATCACAACGGGCGTTCCAACAGACAATGCCTCCGTGAACGTAAACGGACATCCGCCTTCGCTGATACTGGGGTTCACAGCCAGGTCTGCCAGACGATAGCAGGCGGCAAGCTCCTGGGCGGACAATCCATGCAGGCACAACACATCATTTTCCAGGTTGTGCTCAGCAATGAACTGCCGGATTTCAGGCAGCGCATTGGGATTGCCGGTCAAAATCAGTTTATGCCCGACATAACGCCGCTTCAACAAATACTCATAAGCCTTCAGTAAAGATAACACATTTTTATTTGGCCGGAATTGACTTGCGTAGAAGATATACCGGACATCCCCGCTGCCAAAATTACCTGCATAGTTATAATTAACAGCTTTGCGCAAAGCGGACCTTAACAAGGTTTTGCAAAGTGCATCTGTAGCTGCCTCGTTATCAGGAAACCCTGCCACAACAATCAGATCATCGAGACGGTTCGCGCCGTGAGGAACTACAGCGACAGCCTCCTGGTTGATATGATAACGCTCAACCAGAGTCTGCCATTTCACATAACGGCTGTACGTCACAAAGTGCTGGCCGCCGGTTATTGCCTTTTCAACCTGTCTAAAGTTGCCGAGTACACGCTGTCCGCCTATCGGGGCAAATCCTGCCGGGAAATCAGTCAGCACCACGTCAGGCACACACATCAGGCGCGGCGCTGAAATCTCATTGAAGTGCGGCCAGAATGCAGTCGGGCAATACCATGCTGAAATATCTTTGCGCGATTCGATCAGACTGCGCATCAGACTCGCTTCGGTTTCTTCCATCAGACGGTAAAGCCGGGGAACGAGCAAGTCATGCTTGGGTTGAGTTGCTAAAGCATTCACCCTGTCCAAATGATTTTTAATGGAAGAGTGGTGCGCAAACCGGATAATAAGTTTGTTTGTCAATGTATAACCAGCCATGACAAATCTAATGAGTGCTTTGAAAACAAGGACTATTAATACGACGGACAGTAAGACAATACATAACACAATCATTAATATGATACTTCTGATTCCAACAAGCTTTGTCTCGATGCAGCCGGTCATTTTTGTTTCCAGCCCGGCCAGCCATTCACCAAATTTCGCAAATCTACTTTTGCGCTTTGTCTTTTTCCTGAAAGCGACATAAGTTTCGTGCAGCCTTAAAAGCACTGGTTTGCGTTTCGGCGCCATGATTTCAAAACAATCATGGCTCACTCCTGATGCATCAAACAATTCAACTAAACTTTGCTGCATCCAGCTAGGACAGACAATGACGAATCGTATATCATCTCGTTCTTCGGCACCTTTGAGAAACTCAATCAGATGTCTTCCCAAACCTTCAGTCCGCAAATCAACGGTGGGCTGATAAGCCAGATAAATACCGTATTTTTTCATAAACATTCCCTCACGGCCTGCCAGTATGCACCGGCCAGTTGTTCAAACGATTGAGTCATCAGCCGCCCGGTACCCGGCAGCCTTTCACGCAGTAATGCTGCTCCGGATTCCATCATTTTCAGTTTTCCAGCCATGTCAGCAGGGGAGCGGGCATCCATCCAGGTCAAATTCAATCCGAACTGGGCATCGATCTCGCGCATTGCAGGATAGTCGCCGGACAATGCAGGAACACCCAGACACGCCGCCTCAACCACGGAGAAAGTGCCATTATCAATTCGACCGGCATGCCACAGAAAAACGCTGCCGCTTAACTGCCTTTGATACACCTGGTCAGGTAATTCCCCCATAAATTTCAATTGCCGCTTCAATGCGGAACTGGCGGCAACGATCTCGCGCAGTTGCTTGAGGTGAAACAGGTCGCTCTTCAACATCTCTTTAGTATTGACGCCAGTCATCCGGCATTCCAGTTGTCCATCCAGTTCTTCATAATAAATGCGCAGCGCCTTAAATGCATTCTCATGATTTTTATGCGGTGCGAGGTTGGTGGTCCACAGGAAATACCGGCGTTCTTCCTGCATGTGAGAAATCGAGTTCGCTGCCGGGGTATGCGGTTCCGGAAACACCGGTGCCAGCATAGGCAGTTTGCAGACCTTACTGCCCGGCAGTCCGGCAAACTGAATCGCATCCTGCCGCGTAAATTCAGTAGTCACGAAAACACGCTCAGCCGCATGTGCCGCAGTAATAAATCTCTGACGGATATCCTCCGCCACCAATGACACCTGCTCGTAACGTTGCAGATAATCATATATCATCAGCACATAAGGGCGTACAGGCAATACTGGTTCTGACAGGCGGTCTGAAACTATGATCCATAAATCACAGTCCATAAATTGTTTGATGCCATCGTCCGGCACTATATAATTGGCAGAAGTCAATGGACGCTCCAGGCCCGCATAGACCATGGCGCGGAAAGCTTCCTCCCGCCCAAGTATCCGCCAGTTATATGTCCTCCGCAAAATTGATGGCGGCAAATCTGCAAACTCTTCATCAGGATAACTCGCCGGATCATTCAAGTGCGCCAGAACCACCTCGACGTCCTGACCAGCCTGACGGCTGCCGGCTTCAACCGCCTGCGCCAGCAGCTTGGCGCCGCGCAAACTTCCGCCGCGATAGCCGACCGGCAGGATTACCGCGATGCGTTTTTTACCTTCGGGCAATCCAGATTTATCAGTCTTGTGCTTTTCCAGTTCATCAAGAATGCGCTTAAAGCCGGAACGCCATGCAGCTTCGCAGTTTTCCAGCTTCATCGGCTCCAGCAGGCACGTCTGGCTCCTGCGGACAGCTTCGATCAAATCCCTGTCGTCATTCAAAATGCGCTCAAGTTTCCGGCGCGCTTCCTTGACGTTTTTACACCGTCCAGGCAATTTGTCCCCGCCGAACCGGTCCAGAATCCCTCCCGCCATAAAGACCAGCGGCATGCCGGCGCGGATGGCTTCAAACGGGTGGTAATGAATATGGTTCGGCTCAGTGCTATGGTAAAACATGACACGCATTTCGCGCATGTTTCTTTCATGCACTTCCGCCGGAGTATAACCAAGTACAGACTTATCGCTGACTGCCAGTGATTGTGCTCCGGCAATTGCATGAGGAAGTTTACCGAAATCAGCAATAAAATGTTTGTATATAGTCCGGTAATATGGATTGGTGCCGATATCCGGGCAGACAAAGAAAATCCGTTTGTCTGAACCGGTCCATGCATCGCACATTGCCGCATTGCTTAACCCGAGCGGCAGGTAAACCGCATGACCCGATAGAAATTTACGCTCAGTCCCGGCTTGATGAGCGTACGCATGAGCGAACCGGAAACGATTTCCCAGTTTGCGCAGCATGGATTCTCCGGTATTTTCCGTAACGCAATCCAAGACAGCTGAATAGTTTACCGCCTCTTCAGGTAATCCATAAGCACGTAAAATAACCGTACCCTGGAATTTTTTTACCATCCCTTTAATAAATCCGGCATCGTGCAGCACAAAAAATAATATATCAAAATAGCGGTTTGCAATAGTCCACGCCTCAAGTCCAGGCGAACCGTACCAGTCAGCTTCATTCAATACTGCAAGTTCATCCTGCGGAATTGATAGATTCGCATCCTCGGAAAAATCAACGGAGGCGCTCCTGAAGCGCGGCTCGTTGGGATATTTCTTCGGCAGGAAAATTTCTTTGAATCCCAGCGTCTTCAGCATCGCCACTTCAAATTTTCTAGCCGAACCATGGTTAATCAGCCACATTACCCGTGGCATTTCTTTGTTAGTCATGCCGTTACCCCGTTAATTGTTTTACAGGCGGACACCGCATCTGTAATCGGACCATCAAATATAATCTCGCCATGATGAAAAACCACGCCGCGATTACAAATACTCTGAAGAGAGGCAAAATCATGAGAAGCCAGTACAAGAATTTCTGACTGCTCAACCAGTTTCAGAATCCGGTTTTTAGCTTTAACCATAAAATTAGCGTCTCCTGCACCTATGACTTCATCCAGCAGCAGCACATCTCCTCCGACTGCGGTCGATATCGCGAAGGCCAGACGTACCTGCATTCCCGCCGAATAGGTTTTGATCGGATAGTCAATAAATTCGCCCAGGTCGGCAAAAGCCACGACTTCATCCTCAATCTTCCGCATGAATTTCGGTGAAAGCCCGAGCAGCAGTCCGCGGTAGAGAATATTCTCACGCCCGGATGCATCCGGTTCAAATCCAAGACTGAGGTCAAACAGCGAACGCACAGTGCCTTCCACGATGCGGGTGCCGCCGGCAATTGGATATAAGCCGGCCAGCATCTTCAGGAAGGTGCTTTTGCCTGCGCCGTTATGCCCCAGCAGGCCGACGCGTTCTCCCGCCTTTATTTCCAGGCTGATATTTTTGAGTGCATGCACATCATGAATTTCCGGTTTAGTCCGGTTTAAGCTGAAGAATCCGCCGAGCAGAGATTTCAGCGATCGCTCCTTGAACGCTACAGACGAATAATAAAGATTAACACGCTCCAGAAGAATGTGATTGGTTTTCATAGATAAAAAATCACCTTTCTTTCAGCGTACCGTCCGACTATCCAGGCAAAGCAAGTAAGAATGATGATCGTCCCGGCGCAGTAAGCGTAATTCACTGCGGTCGGCCATTCTCCATGCAGCAGGGGGGCGCGGACTATTTCCAGCATGTGGTAAATTGGGTTGTAATCCACCAGACCATGCAGGCTGTCGCCGCGAAAGACCTTTGCCTCAAAATAAATCGGCGAAATAAACCACATTGCCTGCAGAATCAGGCCAAGCGCATGAGGCAGATCACGGAAACGGGTGGCAATGTATGCCAGCAGTGTCGCCAGCGGCCATGCGATCAGGGCAACAATCGGATAAATTGAAAGCGCGGCAAGCCACGACCAGTTGAAATTATACGGCATCACGACAAGCACCCATCCAACCAGACTGAGGCTTGCAAGCAATAACACCATCAGATTGGTGAGTACCGTCCTGAGGGTATAGATGGCCAGCGGATGACGGCATTGTTTGATATAAGCATCGGCCTGAACAAAAGCAAGAGACCCGCAAACTGCCGATGATGCCACGAACTCCCACACCACCATGCCGGATAGAATATAAGGCGCATATTCCCTGATCTCGGTCTTGAATATCCGGCTGAATACAACTGCCAGCAACAATGTCATGCCCAGCGGCTGAATAATCGTCCAGGAAATACCGAAGAACGACCTTCTCCAGCGGGAGCGAAGGTCTGAAAGTGATAGGTGGAGCCAGAAATAGCGGGCATCCCAAATCCCGGAGAAATAACCAGCCATCATTTACATCCGCTAATTTTAAAATTACTCAAAATAATACCCGTCTTAAATCAATGCCGCAATAATCTCAAGCAAGATAAAACTGGTACCCGGGAGAGGAATCGAACCTCCGACCAAAAGTTTAGGAAACTTCTACTCTATCCACTGAGCTACCCGGGCAACCACGCCATAAAATAGAGGGTTTAAGCAAAAAATCAAACCTAGGTGAAGGAGTTTAAGGAAAATATCCTTAATTGTATTTTCCTATGGAGCTGTGAAAAAATAAGTGGTACTTTTATACGCAGGTATCCGGGAGAAATTCCGGCTTCGCCGGTGAGGAGCAAAGCTGTGGC
>CAIMFA010000119.1 GCA_903840185.1 uncultured Lentisphaeria bacterium
CCCCTACCCAATCCTGTATATCCTGTCCATCCCTGTAAAATTCATAAAGCCGGTCAGGCGACCGGCGCTACCGGGCTTAACTTCATTATCCCGCACCTGCGGGATGAGACTGTCTTGATTTTCTTGTATTTCCAAGCCTTCCCGTACTTTAGAACTCCCGCACTTTAGAATTTTAGAACTTCCAGACTCCTGTCCATCCCTTTCATATCGGCAAAATCGTTGATTTTGACATATTTTATCGCTTTTTATGCTTTTTTTTCATCAAAAAATACAGTATAATCATTATAGAGCTTTAAAATTGAGAACATGGAGACATCAAATATATGGATGGCTGGAACGGCATCGACGGAGCCTCAACGCAAGAAGAGAATGAGCTCAGGAAAAAATACATCGGGTATCGTTATGCCGATTTGGATTATTGTCATGCAGGGAAAGCGGCATTGGAAAAGTTGCTCGACTGGAAATTCGGCATCCGGATTCACTGGGGGATTTATTCCGTTCTGGGCGACAGCCGCGAGTCCTGGAACCTCACCGAGCGCAACGATCCGTCTTACCGGGCGCTTTATGAAAACATCTATAATTGCTGGAATCCGAATGGTTTTGATGCGGACCAATGGACAACTCTCTTTCGAGCGGCCGGATTTAAATTTTTCACGTTTACCACCAAACATCATGACGGATTTTCGCTTTTTGACACGGCGACGCGCATCAGGCGCAGACGGGATATGCAGACCGGGAATGTGGTCGAATGTGATTTAAAATACAGCATCATGGAGACGCCTTTCCGGCGGGATGTTACCCGGGAACTGGTCGATGCCGGGCGCCGGGCCGGACTTGGCGTCGGGTTGTATTATTCTCATATTGACTGGTTTGACTCCGATTTCAGGGTGGATCAGTGGAATTATCAGTATGATCCGGAGTACACGCGGCAAAGTGATCCGGCGGGCTACGCCCGTTTCATCGCCCGGCACCGCGAGCAGCTCCGGGAACTTTGCTCCAACTACGGGAAGCTGGATATTTTGTCGCTGGATATGGCATTTCCCGGTTTTGCTCCCGGTTTTCAACTGGCCGACGGGATTCTGCATATGGAACAGGGGGAAGCATGCGGTATCCGCCAGGATTTGGTGGAGACGGTCAAAATGATCCGTAAGCTCCAGCCGGAGTTACTGGTCCGCCACCGCGGCATTGACCCTTATGGCGATTATCAGACTCCGGAGCGGGTGGTTCCGTCGCTTGAAGACCCGGAGGATAAAAGCTCCGTTCCGCTGCCGTGGAAGGTTATTTATCCCGGATCGCGTCATTTTTCTTATCAGCGTGACGATGAATATAAACCGGCGAGCTGGATTATCAACAATCTTATGGATATTATTTCCAAGGGCGGCGCTTTTCAAGTCGGTTACGGGCCGGATGGAAACGGTGTATGGGACGGGCGCTGTGTTGACCGCATGCTTGCTGTCGGCCGCTGGCTCAAAGTCAATGGCGAAGCGGTTTACGGGACCCGAGCATGCGTTCGATACAACGATGGCGACTCCATCCGATACACTAGAAGCAAGGATGGTAAAACCGTTTACGCGGCAGTGTTGAATTGGAAGCTGGACGGGAAACAAGTAATACTGGAGCATCTTGAGTTGTTGAATGAGGTAAAAATCACCGTGCTCGGCCTTCCCGATCAAGTCAGATGGGAGCGCCGCGGCGATGCTGTCGTTCTTTTTGTCCCTGAGAATTTTCAGTACCGGATTCCGGTGATGCCGGAGACCTTTGTTTTTAAAATTTCCGGTGCAGCGGTAAGGGGTTGACTATGCAAAAACGTAAATGCGGTCATTCGGATCTGGAACTTTTTCCGCTCGGTCTTGGCTGCTGGGAGTTTGGCGGCGGCGACTACTGGGGTACGAGCAGCCAGCAGGATACCGACCTGATCGTGGCTAAAGCGATTGATTGCGGGATCAATTACTTTGACACGGCCGAAGTCTATAATGACGGACGCAGCGAGACTTCTCTGGGCCTGGCGCTACGGCCTTTTCAGCGCGACCGGGTAATCGTCGGCAGTAAAATTGCCCCGTCCAATTGTTACCCGGGGCAGATTACGCGCCACTGCGAGGCTTCGCTGGCACGGCTCGGGACAGATTATATTGACCTTTATATGCTGCACTGGCCGGTCAATGCCATTTCGCTCAGGCATTTTACAGACGAGCTCCCGAAGATTGCCAATCCTCCGGTACTGGAGGCGGTGCAGGCGGAGTTTGCCCAGTTGCGCAAATCCGGCAAGATCCGTCACTTCGGCGTCA
>CAIMFA010000120.1 GCA_903840185.1 uncultured Lentisphaeria bacterium
ATGTACAAACAGCGAACGGTTGGATCTGATAGAGTACTGTCCGGCAATTATTTTACCGTCTGCCTCAAGAAAGTTAAAATGCATCATATCATAAGCGGTGAAAATATCTGCGGCATCAGCAAATAAATCTGCATTTGATTGATCGGCTTTCAACGAGCTTGACTGCTGACCTTTCCAGTTCTTGTTTTCGACTTCAAGAAAACGGGCAATATTTTCGCGCGGCAGTGAGTTATTATCACAAATTATAAATTTTACATTATCCAGTTCGTTCAGCTTCCGGGTGTTCCGATTCAGATATTGACGGAATTTAGCGGATAGCCCGGCTCTGTATTTTTCCGCACTGTCCGGCAGCGGCATGATACTCTGAAAACCGGCAGGCTTTTTGATAACAAACATTTTGTTTTTTTTCTGATTAAAATAAATCATTGACGGAGAATGTGCCGGAATATATTTGAAACTGAAAAAAGGGAAAACTGATGGAATATTGCACAGATAATCAAAAAGCACGCCTAGTACATCCTCCCGCCCGCGAAGCGTCAAAGCATCAACTGATTTAGTGTGGAGAATATCGTATGGCAATTTAAAGAGCAGCGCGGAGTATGCAATAAACCGGTACGCGTATCCGGCAATCAGCGGAAAAACTCCAACCAGTTGCTTGCCCTCATAAGCAAAAAGACAAAGCCAGCTTTCCGGATAAGCCACTTTATTTTTTAAAAATGCGCTTATCCACGGATATGAAAGCATCGGGGTCAATCCGGCGGACTGAGAAAATAGTTCATTCCACGCATCAGCATGCGCAGCTAAATCTTCAAGATTTCTGACATCAATGATTCTCATTCCTGCCGGCGGGTGAAATTCCCATGAACCAGGCAGAACACTTAGTGCTGGAACTTTCCCTGGCAATAATCCCATGCAACGTTCTCCATCGGCCAAATGACCGCCATTTAGTAATTGATTGTCTTCTTTATAATTTAGAAGAATATATATACTTCAACTTAAAATTCAATTGAAAAAAAATAAGTCAGATGAAAAAGCATAATATCTCAATAAAAACGCCTCTGTTTTTTGGCAAAGTTGGAAAAACTTGATATATTAAAAACATATAGAAATAAATATTAATCATTATCAATACGAATGATTAATATACGGATGATGGGGAATAACAAATCGCCTTTTGCCATAAATATTTAAGACTGCCGGCAATCCAAGTCTTACTTCTTAAGGAATAGTGATGGATAGCGAACCGTTCTTTCTTGAAGAGAATGATGATTTTCCAGTGGATAAACTGGTGCATCAGCTTTTTGCTGAGCATGCGGCACTGCATCCTGACCGTACAGCGCTGATAGAAGACGATAAAGAACTCACATACGGCGAACTTGACCGGATTACCGACTCCATTGCCGCGGGGCTGATTGCCGCAGGCATCAAAGCTGACGAAGCCGTCGGCGTCTATATTGACCGTTCGATCAACTATATAATCGCCATTCTGGCCGTAATGAAAAGTGGCGGGTGTTATGTACCGATAGACCCGGATATTCCGGCTGAACGGCTGAGTTTCATTGTCAATGACACCGGCTGCAGGCAGATTCTCAGCGAGTCGCAGTATGCAGAGAAATTATCCGGATTCATGGATAAAACAATCCTGCTGGATAAACTGGATTTGTCCGCGCTGACGCCGCTGACTGAGCCGCCGGCGGTATCACTGTCCTCGCTGACGTACATCATCTACACATCCGGCTCCACCGGAACGCCCAAAGGCGTGGAAATAGAACACGCCAGTCTGCTGAACCTGGTGCACTGGTATCATAAAACCTTTGTCGAGGAAGGCCATTACCGGGCAACTCAGAGCGCTGCCCCCGGATTTGACTCGGCAGTATGTGAAATTTGGGCGCATCTGACCAACGGCGCGACCATTTATATAATCCCGGAAATGCTGCGGCTGCAGCCGCAGAAGCTGGTTGACTGGCTGACTGAAAAGCAGATTAATGAATGCTTCCTTTCATCTCCGGTCGCCGAACTTTTACTGAGTGCCGACTGGAAAAACAATACTTCGCTGAAATACTTACAGTGCGGCGGCGAAAAAATAAACAAAAAGCCGGGTCAAGCCTTCCCGGCCATCTTTTCCAACCGTTACGGGCCGACAGAATGCACAGTGGACTCCAGCTGGGCAATGTTCAACGCCGGCGGCGACGACGGAAAACCACCGCATATAGGCATTCCGGTAAGCAATTTCAGAATCTATATTCTTGACGAAGAGCTTAATCAAGTACCGCTCGGAGTCAAAGGCGAAATCTGCATTGGCGGAGCCGGGCTGGCCAGAGGCTACCGCCATCTGCCCGAGCTTACCAGTAAAGCGTTCGTTCCTGACCCGTTCCGTCCGGGTAAGCGGATATACCGCACCGGCGATCTGGGAAGCATCAATGCTGATGGCAATATCGAATACTGCGGCAGGAAGGATTTTCAAGTTAAAATCCGCGGATTCAGAATAGAACCAGGAGAAATTGAAGCAATCCTGGCACAACACGAAAACGTCTCCAAATGCGTTGTTATCGACAGAGAAAAAGAAAATGGTATTAAATATCTGGCGGCATATTTCATCCTGAAACAACCTCAGGAGCAAAAAACTCTTACAGAAGAGCTCCGCGCTTTATTGAAAAAATCAGTACCGGAATACATGATTCCCGCCACCTATACAGTACTTCAGAAACTACCGCTTACAATTAATGCCAAAGTAGATCGGAAAGCATTGCCGGAACCTGAATTTACCCATGAAGAGATTACTGGTTCCGTGACTGACGCCGGGGATCCGCTGCTCAAAACACTTGCGTCAATCTGGTGTCAGCTTTTAAAACTGGACTATGTCATTCCCGGCGACAATTTCTTTATGCTTGGCGGTCATTCCCTGCTGGCAACCGCATTAGGGATGGAAATCGAAAAACAACTGCTGGTACAGCTGCCAATCTCGCTGGTTTTCTCGCATCCCACCTTGAAACTGCTGACTCAGGCGGTCAGATCCTGCTCCAGCTCAAACCGCACCGCTGTCAGATTCGAGAAAGTCGAAGCCGCTAAAAACAAACTATATCCAGCATCCATCATGCAAACGGCAATGTGGTATATAGAGAAGGCATCACATGACAACAACACCTACAACATCCCTTGTGAAATATATCTGGAAGGGGATGTCATGCCTGACATTCTGGAAAAAACATTCAATCTTATTGTGCAGCAGAATGAATCGCTCAGGACAAGTTTTGAGTTTATCAATGAGCAGTTATATTTCAAAATCAACCAGTTCCATAAAACTGCAATACCCTTCCACGACCTTTCCGTTCTCCCGGAAAACGAACAACAACAACGCTATTGTGCTGAAATCAACATACAGCGGTTCCAGGTTTTTAACCTGACTCGCGCGCCATTATTTAATTGCACACTGCTGAAATTAAAAGATCAGGATTTCCGGTTCATATTCACCGTGCATCACCTGATTTTTGATGGCTGGAGCAACTTTCTATTCTTCAAACAGCTTGCGGATTATTATTGTCAATTTTCAACCGGAAAAGAACCGGCAGCATCAGCGCCCCGGTGGCAATATACCGATTTCTGTCGCTGGCAAACCAATTACCTTAAGACTTATGCTCCACAGGCTCAATTAAAATACTGGCAGAAGAAACTAGAAAATCATGCAGTCACGCCGTCACTGCCATTCCAGAAAAATGTCCCAAGTCAAGGAAAATCAAAAAGATACCAGGTCAAAATAAATCAGAGCGTCACTAGCGGGTTGAAAAAACTGGCCGCGGAAAACAATGCCAGCCTGTTTATGGTTTTAACCGC
>CAIMFA010000121.1 GCA_903840185.1 uncultured Lentisphaeria bacterium
ATCTTCGCAATCTATTTTAAATTTTCAGCCGTGCAGAGTATAATATTATGTGCAGCTAAGAGTATGTTGCTGAAAACGGGGTGGGAAATATGGGTAACGACGGATTGGAAAAAGCTGGAAATCCTTCACGCATCTTTTATCTCTCTGAAATAATCGGGGCAAAAATCATATTAAACGGCATCCGCATCGGTAAGCTGGCCGATATGATTGTTGTTGAAAAGGGCATGCCGCTTCCGCATATCACGCATCTGCATATCACCTGTCCGCCCGGACGCACTTCGCTAATTGTGCCGATTGACAAAATTGTAACAATGACCGTCAAGGCCGTTACCATAGATATCGAATCCACAGCCGCATATGAACGCTCTCTGGATAATGAGGCAATGCTTATTAACGATTACCTGCTCAACAAGAAAGTTATTGACCTGGAGAAACGTGAAGTTTCCATGGTTTACGATGTAAAAATACTTCGCGTCAACAAGAATATGTATGTCACGGATGTTGATTTCAGCAAATACGGGCTGTTCAGAAGGCTGGGCATGAAATGGCTGGCGGATTTGCTCAAGATCAAGGAAAAGACTCTTCCCTGGCCTTCCGTACAGCCGCTGCCGCCGGATATCAGCAACTTTCAGGATAATTTTAATCCGGTAAATGAAAAATTAAGCGATATTCCCCCGGTTGATCTGGCTCACATTCTGGAGAAACTGAATCATGAGCAGCGCGATATCTTTTTTCATGAACTGGATGCCGGGGCGGCGGCGGAAACGTTCGGAGAACTCGATCCCTGTATTCAGCAGGAAATAGTCTCTTCTATGGATCGTAAATTGATTGCCCGCCTGATTAAGGAAATGACTCCAGGACAGGCTGCAAATGTGCTTGCACTGCTCGGCAATAACGAAAAGGATGAGCTTCTGAAAGCGCTCGAACCAGCTCTCAGGACGAAGATTCAGTCAATTCTTGGTCAACATGAGCAGTGCATAACAGACTACTGCACCAGTGAAATCCTCAAATTCCATCCCGCGACGAGTGTTGACGATATCCGGGACAATTTCAAGGAAATCGCTAAAAACAAAGATTTTATCACCTATATTTACGTTGTAGATTCCAGGGATATTCTGGAAGGCGTACTGGATTTGAAAGAACTTCTGACGGCGGATAACGGAACTAAGCTGAAGGATATCATGACCGTGTCAGTGGTCAGCCTGTCTCTGGAAAGCACGATGGAGGATGCCGGAGAGATGTTTAACCGTTACGGTCTCAGCGCGATTCCCGTGACCGACAGCAGCAGCAAACTCATCGGGGTGCTGTCATACAAGAACATCGTCAAACTCAAGCGCAGCTTCCTGGATTGAATTAAAGAGGCGCCTGAAAAAACTTAACCGAAGATAAAATTTCCAAGGCTTTGACAGAAACTCCGTTTTTGTAAGGCGCATCAATCCAATCTTCAGGTCGTAAACCACTTGCGTTACATGTTTAATTCGTTGTCGGGGAAAAAATATTTTTGAGTGAATCTTTTTGTAATTCTTCTTTTTGCTTATCTGTAATAATGGTTGTTTCTTTGTTGTTGGGCTTGAAGGAATACCAAATAGTTTTAGGAAATTCTGGATGTATTGAATTATTGATTACCATTTCATCTTTATCAAACATGAGAAGATTGTAGACCCAAAAATTATGACCGTTATTATCTTTGCAATGACACACCCCACAAAGTGATGTGTGAATAAAACAAGGCTTCTTGTTGATATACACGAAGTTATCTTCGCGAGGGAAAAGTGCTGTAATGGTCGTTAACTTGTATTTGTCGCCTGAAGATAGAACAAAGGCACCAATGCAGTGACCAGTAGCAGGACCATATGCAAAAATGATGTAGTCTGGGATATTATCTTGATTTAGATCAGCTATATAAGCTGTCATGCCTCCAGACAAATATTGACTGAATCTAGTTTTCTTTAGAAGGATACGGGCTCCTGATGAAAGTTCTACGAAATATGCATTCGATTCGCAATATACAGTTAGCTTTGTTCCATCGTGCTTTGAACTTGTAAAAATAAACATTGCCTTTCCCTGCTCAGAATCGGAGGCGTAGTATTGGCATTCAAGTTTTGTAATTGCTATTCTATCGACTTTATAATTATTTGGAAAAGGTCCATAATCCTCATTGTATGCAAAGGCGTTGCTAGTTAAAAAGACGAATATTAAAGCAATGATTTTATTTATTCTCATAACGCCTAAGCCTATGAACTGAGCAGTGTTTTTAAACGGCTATTCATAATTTTGAATAATCTCTCATGTATTCATACAAGAAATGGTTATTAAATCAATTTTCTTTGAAATTGAATTGAAGCGGCGTACTGAACAATACACCGCTTTCCATTGTAGCTTATTTTACATATGAGCAGCAGTAATCGGTGACGGTCTTTACTTTCAAGCTGAACTTGGCATTGGCGGGAACTTCGAAAGAATCGCCGCCTTTAAATTGATGCCAGCTCTTGCAGCAGGGAAGTTGCACATCGAGCTCGCCGCCGAGAATTTCCATGATCTCCTTGTCCGCGGTGCCAAATTCATAATCGCCGGGCATCATGATGCCGAGCGTCTTTTTTGTCCCGTCGGCGAACAGCACGGTCCGGCTGGTGACTTTACCGTCAAAATATACGTTTGCCTTCTTTACAACAGTAACATTTTTGAATTCAGACATGATTTTTCCTATACTGAATGGTTAATTCCGCACTTTCGCGGTTTCGATAATGTAAATTCATTGAAATCAGTAAGCAAGCGCGGTTCTGCTTTTCGTGCTCATTTTGTGTTGAAAGGGTAAAATGTGACTTTCCCGTTAGCAATATTTGGAACGATTCGATTATGATTTGGATTAGGTTAAGCCGGTTGCTATGGAAAAAAGAGGCGGTATTTTGACTGCATCTGAAAAATTTAACAAGGAGGTTTTCAATGAAAAAGAAATCTTTTTTCAGTGTGTTCGAAATCGTGTTGATCGTCGGAATGGGTGCGTTCATCGCAACCGGGCTCGTGGCTTATCAGAATCCGGATGTATGCAGCAGTCTCGTTCAGGTAACTGAAACCGTAAGCAAGCTGTTTGTTGCTTAACGAAAAATCTAACAAGGAGGTTTTATGGAAAAGAAGGCTTTTTTCAATGTGTTCGAAATCGCGTTGATTGTCGGAATGGGTGTGTTTATCGCAATGGGACTCGTGGCCTATCAGAATCCTGATGTATGCGACAGCCTCGCCCAGGTAACTCAGACTGTAAGCGAACTGTTTGCGGTCTAACTTAAAATTTAACCAGGAGGCTTATATAAAAAATAAATCGTTCTTCAATGTGTTCGAAATCGTGTTGATCGCCGGGATGAGCGCGTTCATCGCAACAGGACTGGTAGTCCATCGGGATCCTGATGTGTGCGACACTCTTCCAGCAGACAACTCAAACTGCCGGCGAACTGTTCCTTACCGGATTACTTCGTTCTAAACCCGATCAAGGGTTGCGGTTGCAGCATATGTGTTGCAACCGTCGGCAAAGGGCCGTACTTCTTCAAGTCAATTTCTTCAATGCTTTGCGTTTATTTCACGACATATTTTCATAAAAAAACCAGCAAATATTAATTTCATGGTTTATATTATATATACAGGTATAAAATATAAGTGGAAATATTATGGAAGGCACGCTTAAAAAACTGGATATTCTTTCCGAGGCATCGCAATATGATCTGGCCTGCGCCTGCGGTACTGGCAAGGAAGACCGGAGGCATCGCAGTCAGGACGGCAGCAAATGGCTGTATCCGGTTCCGCTGCCCAGCGGCGGCTACAGCATTCTGCTGAAAACTTTGCTGTCGAACTGCTGCTCCAACGACTGTAAATACTGTCCGCTCCGCACTGACGCCAACGCCAGGCGCTGTTCGCTGACGCCGGAGGAGACCGCCCGGCTGTTCATGGAATATTACCGCAGTAGAAAGGTTTTCGGACTGTTTCTCAGTTCCGGCGTGATCGGGACTCCGGATTATACCATGCAGCAGCTTAATGGCACGGTTGCAATCCTGCGCGGAAAGTACGGCTTCAAAGGCTATGTTCACCTGAAAATCATTCCCGGCGCATCGGATGCAGCGATTGAAGAAGCCATCAGGCTGTCAACCGCGGTTTCGCTGAATATCGAAACTCCCGGTGAAAAATATTTCCGGAAACTGTCGGCGGCAAAAGATTTCAATGCGGACATCGTGCGTCCGGTAAAATTAATGAGCCGTCTGACTGCCAGGGGCGAAAAGTATGCAAAAGTGAAATGCACTACCCAGTTTATTGTCGGCGCCGCCGATGAAAAGGATATGGAAATCGTTGATTACATGGACGCGGTATATAACCGGTTGAAGTTCGAGCGGGTTTATTTTTCCGCCTATCAGCCGGGGCTGGGTGCGCCGGATATTCCCGGCGAACGCAATTTCACGCTGAAACCGGAAGACCATCTGACTCGCGAACACCGTCTTTACCAATGCGATTTTCTTCTCAGGAAATATGGCTTTGAAAAAGACGACTTGATTTTCGGCGCGGACGGCAATCTCAAGCTGGACCGCGATCCGAAACAGGTATGGGCGGACAATCATCCGGAATACTTTCCAGTCAGGATCAACAGCGCGACTAAAAATGATCTGCTGCGAATACCGGGAGTCGGCCCGGAAACCGCTAGAAAAATTATTGAATACCGTAAAATTCATCAGTTGAAAGGCCTGGGAGACATCGGACTGAAAGGTGCGCAGCTTGCCAAAGCCGGCGGCTATTGCCGCTGATTTTGCAATGTGAATTTTTAGATTTTTTTTGTTTTTATCACATTTGCGTGTTATAATCTTATACTAGTGAAGTTTTTAACAATGGAGGTTTGGCATGAAATTTTTAATGTATTTGATTATTATAGCGGTGCTGGCAATCAGTATTCACTGGTTTATCAAAACCGTTTTTGGCACTCCAGAAACGGTACAGACGGCTTCAGCTGCGACGCAAAGCCAGGGGGCGGCTGCGACAGGTGCGTCTTCCGCGGCAGCCGGAACCTCCTCTGCTCCGGCGGTCGGAATGCCCGGCGATGTTGCCGGGGTAATGGCGGCGAATGAAATCGGCAACTCCATTAATCAGAATTCCAGCCCGATCAATAAGACTAAGGTTATGCAGCGGGTCCAGAACATAAACGATCAGCACAACAAGTCGATCAACAAGCAATAATCCTAAAAAAATCAGCTGAACCTTAACTTTAAGTATATGTTGTTTTATAATAAAATTTTTATGGCAAAAAGCAATTTGACAAAAAGTGAATAGCGATTAGTTACCGGAAATCCAGTATTCAACCCTCCGGGTCGGTCATTGCACCATGTCTATACTGTGATTTTGAACTTGCAGTGGTTACCACAGCGGCGCTAAAAATCACAGCCATCCACGGCACACTGACTCGACTGCTTTTTTCAGGATAATAACGGGAATCAACTCCGGCAGATGTCTTTTTCCAGAAGTTCGACGATATTTTTAAAGGTGTCGCGGTTCTTATCGTTCATTGCCATGAGGAGACGGTGCGCTTCCAGAATTACCCGCGCCCGTTCTTTCTCCGTATCCTGCAAATCCGGAATGCTCTGGAGATTTTCGGCGGTAAAATCCGGCTTGTCAACAATTATAAACACCTTGCTCAGTCCCATATTGTCGAGCAGGAAATTAATATTGGGATTGGTTGAAAACAGGGTTACCTTCCGTTTGAACCGTTTCTGCGTCTGGCTGGCGATTTTTGCCAGGAGTCCAAGGTTCGTGCTGTCGAGATACTCGGCTTCGGACATATCAATGAGTACGTACTCCAGCGCCGGGTCTTCAAACATTTTATTGAGAAAAGCATCCAGTCCGCGGCTGATGGTATAGCGCAGCGTGCCGGTAAATTTGATAAAATAGCGGTTGTCAACTTTGGCATATAAAATCTTTCCGTCCGTCATGTTTGCCTCCGTCTGGTTATCAGCATCATAGTAACATCGTCCAGAAGCGATTCCAGCGAGTCCAGTTTTAAACTGCGGACCACATTGCTGATATCGCCATTTGCTGTTCTGTTAAGTTCTTCGAGCAGCTCCAGCTGTCTCACCACATTTTCCTCCGGCAGAATTTCCAGCGCACCGTCACTGAAAATCATGAATGAGAATTCCTCCGGCAGATCAATAACCAGATTGCTGTACACGGAGTTCTCGAACAACCCGACTGGAATTGATTTTTGGATAATCCGCCGCGAGTTTCCCGGACTGGATAAAAACGGCATCGGGAAGTGTCCGCCATTGGCAAAAATCAGCTTATTTCCGCTCTTGTCCAGCACCCCGAAAAAGAGGGTGATGAATTTATCCAGGTTCTCCTCGATCAGACTTTGATTGAATCTGCTCAGCAGTTCCGCCGGATCAATGACCACGCGGTCTATTTTCTTAAGATAGTTAGTCCTGAAGCTGCCGATGAAGCTTTTCATCAGAAAAGTTATGAATGCCGATGCCGCGCCATGTCCTGAAACGTCCGCAAAATAGAAAACGGCGTATTTTTCATCCAGCTCGAAGTAGTCGAGAAAGTCGCCGCTCATATACATGGACGGCTTCAAAAAGTGTGTAAATGTATAGTCGGAAAAGACTGCGCCGTTTTTCGGCAGCAGCTTGAACTGCACCAAACGCCCGGCCTCTTCATCTCTTTTCAGCGTTTCGAGCGATTCCTCCAGCGACTGCTCCAATTTCTGCAATGCAATAAAATTCTCTTTCAACTGACGCTGCTGCTGCTGTATTTTTAAATGGGTTTTGACGCGGATCAGCACTTCTTCGCCTTGGAACGGCTTGGTTATATAGTCAATTCCGCCCGAGTGAAAGGCATTGAGTTTGTCAACAATTTCATTCATGCCGCTGAGGAAGATCACCGGGATGTCCTTTAAATTATCCTGATTCTTGATTCTGCCACATAATTCATAGCCGTTCATGCCCGGCATATTGACATCCAGCAGAATTAAATCCGGAGTGGATGTTTTAAGCGCCTGCCAGGCAAGTTCGCCGCTCAGAAATTCCGCTGTCTGATACCCGTGAGCGCCCAGTAATTTATGCAGTATTTGCAAGTTTACCGGAGTGTCGTCCACAAGCATTATCAGAGGTTTCTCCATAACAACGCTCCTTATTAAAAAATAACATAAAAACGTAACATTACACTTAATGCTATTTTCTGATTTTACAACCTGCAACCCGCAGTTGCGAGAACTTTGGCTGAATCCGTCATTTCATCTGCCAGCGGTCATCCTTCTCCAGAACAGAGCGCGGACCGTCGCCGTCAAGCCAGGCTTTGGCTGCGGCATCATCACGCAAGTATGCATCCCAGAACGCCGTACTCAGAGCTAGAACCGCGCGATGGTGATTCGGATTCCGCGGTTCGGAATCCCCTGGCAGAGCACGGTCGGAAAACGCGGAATGTTCGGCCCGGTAGAGAACCAGTTCATATTTGCCGCCGGGCGGCAGCGCGGGGAATACCGCCAGGCGGGATTTCAAGTCAGCATCGCCGATGATCGCAACATCCTTCGTTCCTGTCATCAGCATCCACGGTATTTTCACTTTGCCGAACGCCTGCACTGGGTTTGTGCCCTGGCGCGGAGCGCCTGGACTGAACGCGACCGCCGCCTTGATGCGGGAATCGGTAAAGAGCATTCTGCCCCATCTGGTGCTCTGTCCGCTGACGGCCTGGGTTGTTACCGCGCCAAAGGAATGTCCTGACATGCCGATCCGCGTCAGATCCAGCCGTCCCGCCAGAACATCCCCTTCTGTTTTATTCCAGCGTTCAAGCTGATCGAGCACGGCAGGCACGTCTTTTACCCGCAGCATGAAATTTTCCAGACTGGCAGCCTGCCGCATCGCCTCCAGCCGCTGCCCGTTCGGTTTATCCTGCCACACGGAAGTGTCACTGCCATGATGCTGGATAAACACCGCGACATACCCGCGAGCTGCCCAGTGGTTGCCAAGATAAGCATTGCCTTCGCGGGAACCGCCCAGCCCGTGACTGAAAAGAACCACCGGCGATGGCGTTTTTTCCACCGGAAGGTAGACGCGAATAGGAATGTCGCGTTTGCGTTCCGCATCATTGACCGTGAGGTCAATAATTTCAGGCGTGAATTGAGCTTTTACCGCCAGCGGATCATAGGCTGAACCGGCCATGATAGCATTTGCAGCAAACAGCAGAAAGGAAACAGCCAATATGCGCAGAATGAAATATTTGCGGGATTTCATCATATTTTGATCCGTACTTTACAATACTTTCCCGACGGCAATATCACTGCTCTTTGACAAAATCACCCTTCACCGGGGAGTAGCTTGCCTTTGATTCAGTTTTCCCGTCGCGCGTAACATTCACTTTGTCAAAAAGACACCGTATTCCTGTTCCATCCTGAATGACGGGCGTGTTCTGAAGATGGTAGTGAATATGCGGCTCTGATGAATTGCCTGAATTTCCGCACAGGCCGAGAACTTGTCCGCGCTTGACCTTGTCGCCGGGCTTGACCAGGATGCTTCCTTGCTTGAAATGCGCCAGAACGGAAATTTCCATTGGGCAATGCTCAATGCACACGGCATTGCCCAGAGCGGAGTATGGATTCATCGAACCCGGGGTGTTGTCCCGCACGCCAGTGATAACATCCGTGACAATTCCATCGGCCGGCGATGACACGGGTTTGCCGAAAGCAAAATAATCCTCATTCTGTTTCCCATCCCCTTTGCTGGTTCTTCCGCTGCTGTCGCTGACTAGAAAATCGAAAGCATACCTTTGATTCTGCACATTGTGATGTTGATTAACTTCCAGAGTATCGCCGCCCCAGACGACCATCCATTCCCCTTCAAAAGGCAATCTGAGTACAGTAAGATGGCTTTCCCGCACAGGAAGCGGCGGGCTATGCGGCAGGAACCATAGCCCAATGATTTTGCCGGACTGGTCAAGCACGATCTTCATGTCCAGAATAGTTCGTTCAAAATGACAAGCGAACACAGCCTGATCCGGAGGAATGAGTCTTGGCTGGCCGGTCTTCTTGATCTTTCCGCATTGACTGATCAGGCCTTTGAAAAACATCGTTGTTTTATCCAGCGGCAAGGCTTCAGACATCGTCTTGCTGAAATCTTGCTGTATGCCGGCGAAATCCTCCGCGTTGATTGCCTTCACCATACGGTTGGCGACAATCTCAAACCGGGTGACTGGCTCGTCTCCAGCCGCAATCCCGGCAAATAGAATAATGGAAATAGTCAACATGGACAGAATGAAACATTTATGGTTTGTTTTCATAGTTTATTCCCGATGCCTGATTAATTACTGTTTAATTTAAAAGTAAAAAGCAATAAATCAAGGATTGCCGAGAGCAGAACGGAGAAACAGAAAGAAGCTTTTCAAAATTCAATTTTTAGCACACTCAATAGTTTTAACTAATTTGCATCATCAACAGAGTACTTTTATAAGCTGGTTGGAACCGCCGCAGATAATTATTACAGCAATTATCCGCCGGATCCAGGCGTCAGGCAGTTTTTTTGCTCCTATCCAGCCGCCTGACAGGGCTCCCAAAAGCACAGCAAGCCAGAGCCATTCAAAGCGTCCGTCAACAGGAAATGTTCCCAGCCGCAGCAGTCGTGCGAGTATGCCGGCAAATGAGTTAACTAGTATGAAGAGTGCGCACAGCGCGGCAATTTCCTTAGCCTTCCCGATTCGCTTGAAGCTGAGAAGCGGGGCAAGAAATATTCCTCCGCCTATACCCACTACGCCGGACAGCAGGCCTATTCCTGCTCCGGCAAATCCTCCGAATTGCCAGGATATTTCAAGAGGCATGGCCTCGTTTTCCCTGTGAAATTTCAACAGCATCAGGATTCCGGCGGACACCAAACTTAGCCCAAGCAGCAGCGCGAAAAGCGACGGCCCGGTTTTGAATATTCCTCCGGCAAATGCCGCAGGCACGGATGAAACAATCAGGGGCCACGCAGATTTCCATCGCAGATATCCGGCTTTAAGATAGGTCCAATGACTCGACAGGACCGCGACAATGTTACAAACCATTGCTGTTATCGCAAGGCTGTCGTGATTTGAACTTCCAAAAGATAGTAAAGTCAAATAAAGGGATGCGCCGCCGAACCCGACGCTGGCATAAATCATTGCTCCGGTGAAAAATGAAAGAAACAATATCATTAAAGCTTCCTCCCGTTAAGTCCGACAAATAATTTTTTTAATTCGAATGTACTGAGCCCGTTTCTGTATAAGTGAGCAGTTTTTCGAACGATTGCGAGCAGGGCTTCAAGCTGGGCGTCCGACGGCCTTATATCAAAGCGTACAAGTGCTGAACGCAACACCGACCTTCCCGACTGCTGACTGATCAGACAGGTGGTCATCTGGCCAAGTTTTTCAGACTCCACCGGCTGATATGAGAGCGGGTCCTGCTCTATCGCCGCACAATGGATTCCGCTTGTATGCGAGAAGACATTGGCTCCTGTAATCGGACGTAATGGATTTCCAGGAAAACCAGTTTCGGAATCCAGGAGATCGCTAAGAGTTTTAAGCATTTTAAGTTTCACGCCGGTTTTCCTGCCAAGGAGAAAAATTATGCCCGCCGCAATCTCTTCCAGAGGAGCGTTTCCAGCACGCTCGCCCAGTCCGTTGATAGTTACATCCACACTTGTTGCTCCGGCCTCAATCGCCGCAAGTGTGTTTGCCGTAGCCAGTCCGAAATCGTTGTGAGCGTGAAAGCCCAGTTCCGCTTTGCCGATCCGGGAAAGTATTTTCCTGACCAGCTGAAAAGTTGCGTCAACAGTCATGATGCCGACTGAATCAGCCAGCCTTATCCTGCCGGCTCCAATGGACACGGCAGCTTCTGAAATCTCGGCAAGAAAGGATTCATCCGCGCGTCCGGCGTCCTGCAATCCCACCGACACGAAATCAAAATGTTTTACAGCATAAGGAACGATGTCCTCCAATGTGCTGAAAAGCCATTTGCGATCTTTGTGGAACGTTTCAAGCAGGCGGACGGAGGCGGGAAATGAGATATGGACGGCACCGGTTCCACATTCGGATGCGGCTTCAATATCTTCGCGTTTCGCGCGGCACCAGCATGTCAGCCGCGCCGCGAGTCCAAGCGCAGCAAGATCTTTGATATCTTTGACAGCCTCTTTTCCCATTGCCGGTATGCCGGCCTCTATTTCAGGGACTCCGGCATCATCCAGAGTGTCTGCGATTCTAATTTTTGATTCAATGGACAAGCAGACGCCCGGCGTCTGCAATCCGTCCCTTAATGTCGTATCGACTATCCAAATATTTTTCATCAGCGTTTTCCCTTTGAACAAGGGAGGCATATTTTACTTGTCCAAGCCAGTCTGTATACTGCAAAATGCCTGGGTTCAAACAAATAGTTCTTCAGCGGCCTCTCCTTTTTCCATTGCGTCAAGAATCCTGTCCACTTTCTCCTCGTCAAGTTCACCGTACCACCAGGCTTGCGGATATACGACCATCACCGGACCTTTTCCGCATACCTTCAGGCATCCTGTGCTTGTGACCATCGCGTTAATCCCGCGGTCCGATATCTCTGTTTCCAGGAATTGAAGCAGTTCCGGCGCTCCCTTCTTGTTGCACACTCCCTGCGGTTCTCCTGTGAGTCGAAAGCTGTTGCAAACCAGAATGTGATAATCAGGCTTTTCCATTGTTACGTCTCCCTTTATTTTGCTGTTTATTATATTTATTACCGGAGTCATGTGACATCAGGTAAAAATCAGATTTACTGGCATCCCTGTCCGCTTCCGCCGCAGGCGCCGCCGCATCCCATGAAACGACGGCGCATAACGGCCGGAATTTCATTTCCGCTGAAAACTGCTTTCAGTCCTTCTTCGACAAGTCCCTCCATCTCGGTTACCGCCAATCCTTTTTCAAGTAATATTTTTCTGGGGGACGGGCCTATTCCGCTTACAAGGACAGTTCGGCAGTCGCTTAAAATATCCGCCATGTCCAGCCACCTTTTCACTCCCGTTCCCGGCGGCGGGGCATTCCGGATAGATTCGATTTCAAAGCCATGTCCGCCGTTACGGAAAACGATGAATTTATCGACTTCACCGAGATGCTGATTCACGAGTATCCCCTCCCTGGTTCCGACTGCCACATAAGGCCTGTCATCGCCGGGACGCAAAGGCATTTTTGCAAAATCCTCAACCGTCAACATATCTTTCTGTAGCTCCTGCGCACCGATTATTCCGCATGCATCCGCACGGCACTGTGCGCAATGCGCCATCTGGGGAATAATTTCCCCGGCTGCCGCGCGTATGTCATGAATGATGTCTGGCGAAGGAATCTCGCGATTCTCAAATTCGGAGCCGGCGGCGGGGATCAAAGGAGTGCAGTTCATGATGTGCGCGCCAATATTTTTGACCGTCTTCGCCACTTCCAGAATATGCCCGTCGTTGATTCCGGGTATTATTATACAGTTGATCTTCAGCGTGATTCCGGCCTCGACAATTTTCTTCATTCCCTCCTGCTGCCGTTCCCAGAGCATTGCGGCTCCTTCAACTCCTCTGAATGGTTTCTTGTCAGGGCGCACCCATGCGCAGATCTTTGCCCCGATATCGGGATCAACAGCGCTGACCGTGACCGTGACATGGCTGACTTTAAGTTCAGCCAGCCGGTCGACATTCTGCGCCAGCGCCAGACCGTTTGTTGCCACGCATAAAAGGATGTTCGGAAATGACTGCCGGACAAGTTTCAAGGTTTCAAAAGTTTTTTCAGCATCGGCCATCGGATCACCGGGGCCGGCAATCCCGACAACGGTGATTTCCGGATTCTTAGCGTGTTTATATTTCAGATACGAAAGGGCCTGCTGTGGAGAAAGCACCGCACTTGTCACTCCGGGTCTGGACTCGTTCGCGCAATCGTAGCGGCGGTTGCAGAACCGGCACTGGATATTGCATGCCGGAGCGACCGGCAGATGAATGCGGGCATATTTTTTTCTGATTTCCGCGTTGAAGCACGGATGATTTTTTATTTCCATGTTTTCCATGTCTATCTCCTATAAATATGAATAGCCGGTTTTCGAAGCGTCCTGACGTTTTTCCAGGACTGCATTGACTATCCGGTCAAATAAATCCATTGCTCCGCGATAGCCTAAAATCAGTTTACGTCCTGCTCCGAAGCGGTCGTGTACTGGAAATCCGATTCTTATCAGGGGAATTCCGAGTTCCCGCGCCGTTGAATATCCCTTGCTGTGGCCGATCATGATGTCGGGGCGTGCTTTCAGGGCGGCTTCGGAAATATTTGCAAAATCGGCGCCTTCGATAATTTCAGCGCCACCGGAAATTCCGGCAGCGGTATTTTCGAGCCATCCGGCAAAGCGGCCGCTTTTGGAACCTGTTGCACACAGCACCGGCCTGACTCCGATTTCGGCGAGGAACCCGCAAACTGCGACTACCAGATCCTCCTCGCCGTAAACAGCTGCTTTGAGTCCGAAAGTATATTTGTGTCCGTCGGCCATGGCGTCAAGCAGGCGTCCTCTTTCAGCCATTAACCCGGTGGCGGCGCTGCTGCCGGTGACGGATTCAATGGCTCTCACAAATTCATCAGTCGCGCGCAATCCAAGCGGCCACCCGATTCTGAAGACCCTGCTGCCATGCCTTTCTTCCAGAATATCTGATGCTGACTTGCGCGAGGCAGCTCCTGGACCGAGCTGTATTACTGCGGCGAATTCTGAGGCGTGACGGATTGCTTCTATGGAAGTTCCGCCTTTGGAAAGCGGAACGCAGCCATCGGCCAGCGGTGCGTCCAGTGTTTCAGAATAATCCGGCAGCAGTGTCGGCCTGGCTCCGCAAAATACCGCGATTTCGCGCAGCTCCCTGAGATCGGAAGGTGAGACGATGCCGGGTAGAATAAGCAGATTTTCATTTTTTATAGTGGCCGGCGGTTCTGTCGCAAAAGCATCAACCGCGGCCCTGACTGCGGAATGAAAACCCTCGGCATGCGTGTCCTTGTAACTCGGAGTAGAAACGTTGACGAGTGCGGGCAATTTTTCGCCATCATGCTTCGCAAGATATCCTTTTATCAGCATTCCGACATTTTCGCCGATGGTTTCCGACAGGCAGGTGGTTGCAACGCCGATCAGAGCCGGTTCATATTTCATCCGTACATTGTCAATGCCTTTAGCAAAATTATTCATTCCCCCGAATATAGTGTCGGCTTCGGCAAGGCTGCTGGAAGCGATGTCAAACGGCTCCCTGAAATGACTTATGACATATCTCCGGATGTAGGTGGCGCAGCCCTGAGAACCGTGCAGGAACGGCATGCCGCGCTCAATTCCGCGAAATGCCAGGCATGCTCCCAGCGGGGCGCAAAGTTTGCAGGAGTTGCGGGCGGTATGGTTCGAATTTTCAGTCGGAGTTTCCGGGGTTCCGTCCGCCGCATTATGGAGTGGATTTTTCCAGTCATCCGGTATTTCCGGACGCTTCTTTTCTAGATTTTCAAGGTATTCGGATGATTTTACTCCTGGCAGCGGCACGCATATTGTTTCTTTTCCCCTGATTGCGTTCCATACCGGACTGGTTACGGTGGCGTGGACTTCGCGGGCGAAGTTGAACATGCCTTCAAAGCCGGCCAAAGGAATCTTCCGCTCGTGGTTATGATCGCAAAACCCTATTCCCAGTTTGTAGGCAATCGGCCTTTCCTTGACGCCGCCGATGAAAAGATCCACGTCAGTCTCTCTGATGAATGAGGAAAGTTCGAGCGGATTGGAGTCGTCTACGATGATGGTGCCGGCATCGCATATCTCCTTGAGCTGCCTGTAATCTTCGGTATTGCCGGTCTGGGATCCGACCACGGCGGTTCTCATTCCCAGTGAGCGCAGAGCCCGGACAAGCGAAAACGCCTTGAATGCTCCACCGACATAAACTGCCGCCCTGCGTCCTTCAAGCCTTTTTCTGAATTCCGCGAGCGCCGGCAGCAACCGTGTAATTTCTTCCTTTACAAGGTCACGCGTGCGTGTACTGATGCCGACATCGCCGAAGAAGTCGGCAATGTCGTATAGCGCCGCGGACATGTCCTCAATTCCGAAGTAGGAGACGCGTATGAACGGAATTCCGTATTCAGCCTCCATTCTTTTGGCCAGCGGCGTCATGGATCCGGAGCACTGCACTACGTTAAGTTTTGCGCCGTGTGCGCGTCTGATGTCGTCAACTCTGCCGTCGCCGGTAATCGCCGCGACGACGCTAACTCCCATTCTCTCCAGATATTTTCTAATGATCCAGGTCTCCCCGGCCAGATTGAATTCTCCGAGCAGATTTATGCCGAAGCCAGGAAGCCCTTTGATATCGCCGGTGCCGATGAGCTTCATCAGCGCATCGCATGCCGCGGAGTATCCATCCTTCTTGGTGCCCTTGAACCCTTCCGAATGAACGGGTATGACCGTGACGCCGCTTTCCGCAGCAACCTTGCGGCATACCGCCTCGACGTCGTCGCCAATCACTCCTATAATGCATGTGGAGTAAACAAATGCCGCTTTCGGTTTGTAGCGGTTGATAAGTTCGATCAGGCATGAGTAGAGTTTTTTCTCGCCGCCGCGTATGACTTCCTGTTCCTGAAGATCAGTGGAAAAGCTGTTGCGGTGAAGCTGAGGCCCTGAAGAAACGGATCCGCGTATGTCCCATGTGTAAGCGGCGCAGCCGACCGGGCCGTGCACAAGATGCACGGCATCCGCAATCGGATAGAGGACCACGCGGGAACCGCAGAACACGCATGCCCTCTGACTGACAGAACCGGCGGCGCTGGGCCTGGAACAGGCGATATCGCCTGTTCCTTCGCCGCTGCGTCCAACCTGATTCTTCCGCTCTTTCAGGACTTCTATCATTACATTCACCTTTATTCTATCACATTACCAGTTCGAAACTTTCTTCCAGGGATGTGCGGTCCTTGTTGTCGAGAATCGCATCAAGTATCTTCTCAAGCAGCCGCAGGCCGCCTGTATATCCGACCGACGGAAAATATGAATGGCCGATCCGGTCAAGTATCGGGAAACCATACCTGACAAAAGGCACATTCTCATCACGGGCGATGTATTTGCCGTAGGTGTTGCCGATGATCAGATCAACCGGTTCCTCCTTTATCCACTTATGCAGGAGAAACATATCGGCGCACTGCCCCTGGCGTACTTTCGCTCCGGACACACGCCCGTTCATAACTTTCGCGATACGTTCCTCGAAGCCAGGATCCGGTGTGTCGGTCACGATATAAACAGGTTTCATATCGAGGTCGCAGAGGAATCCTGTCAATGATACGAGCTGATCCGGATCGCCCCACAGGGCGACGCGTTTCTGGTAGAAGTACTGATGCATGTCGGACATCACGTCCACTAATCTGCCGCGCTCCTCTTCAATGGTCTTCGGAATCTCAACCATGCCGATTTTGCGCAGTGTTTCGATGAATGCGTCGGTGGCGGCAAGGCCTATCGGCAGTTCAATGGTTTCGCCGGGGATTCCGCATTTTAATTCCAGTTCCTTCCTGCCCAGGTCGGATGCTGTCGGTCCCAGTGCCAGAGTGTGGCAGTTAGTTCCGGTTTTGACCAGCTGTTCGACAGAGACTCCGCCTTCGGGGAACATCTCGAATTTTCCGGTCTGAGGGGTGTCCAGAATACCCGAAGTATCGGGGAATACCGTGGCATCTATTTTCATGATGTCGAGAATACGTTTCAGTTCGCGCATATCAGCCGGCTCCACCCAACCTGGAATCAGATTGATTCTTCTCAGCCTGATATCGGACGGTTCAGAGAGGCACTTTACCATCCCTCTGACCATGTTTGAAAATCCCGTGACATGGGATCCAACATAACTCGGGGTATTAGCGTGAATCACCCGTTTACCCTTCGGTATTTTGCCTTCCTCACGGGCCTTGCCGATGATCTGAACCAGATCGTCGCCGATGGTTTCGGAAAGGCAGGTGGTGTGTACCGCTATTATTTCCGGATCATAGGTAGTGAATATGGTTTCAATCGCCTGCAGCAGATTGGACTGGCCGCCGAAAACCGCGGAACCTTCGGTGAACGAGCTTGTCGAAGCCATTACCGGTTCCTTGTAGTGCCTGGTCAGCGTGCTTCTGTGGTAGGAGCAGCATCCCTGCGATCCGTGACTGTGCGGCAGGCAACCGCGAATTCCAAGCGCGGCGTACATTGCGCCTATTGGCTGACATGTCTTCGCGGGATTTATAGTAAGAGCTTCCCGTTCTGGCATATCCGCCTTTGTATGTCTCAAGAGAGCCATGTCAATTCTCCTTATTTATGTTTTTACGTAATCCGCTTCCAGCTCAGGCATATCCTTTTTACGCCATGGCGGGTTTAGCATCTTCCATACCGAGGCATTGACCATCCGGTCGATCTCAAGATAGAAGTTAATCGCACCTTTAAATCCGGCATACGGGCCGCCATAGTCGTAACTGTGAAGCTGCTTGCATGGTATGCCATTCTTCTGTATCCCGTACTTTTCCTTGATGCCGGCGCAGAAGATGTCCGGCTTGTATATGCGGAGCAGCTCCTCGGTCTCGTGCTCGCTGATATCGTCGATGACCAGGGTGTTATTATCCATCTCCGGCATCATTCCTTCGTAATCCCGGTGCGGAACTCCGCGTGCCTCCATCTGTTCCGGGGTGGCGCGCAGGCGGAACTTCTGCGGGTCTTTTTCGACGTCGAGCTCTTCGATGTTCCGGCTGTCGGCGTCAACTTTGATTTTCGGAAGGACATTCCGCCCTTCATAGTCGTCGCGGTGCGCAAACTCATATCCGGCGGCAAGGGTCTTCATTCCGATTTCAGCGAAAAGCTCCTGATAATGATGCGCCCTTGAACCCCCGACGAAAAGCATCGCGGTTTTGCCTTCGCAGCGCGTCCTGACGTCCGCCGCGACTTTTTCCACGGCCGCCAGTTCTCCGGCGATATACGTCTCGATTTTTTCCTTGAGTCCGGCATCATCGAAGTAGTCTGCGATCTTGCGCAGGGACTTCGCTGTTGCCTTGGCGCCGATGAAGTTCACCTTGAACCACGGCACGCCGTATTTCTTTTCGATCATATCCGCGATGTAGTTGATTGAACGGTGACACATTACGCAATTAAGATCCGCGGTGTGCGCCCTTTCAAACTGTCCAATGGTCGAGTTGCCGCTAAGTGTCGCCACCAGCGTCAGTCCGCATTTTTCGAAAATCTCCTCAAGTATAAATGCATCCCCCCCGATATTGTATTCACCCAGGAGAGTAACCTTGAACTTGCCTTCAGGAGGCTGATCGTTCAAGCCGATCACATGCTTGAAAAGCTGGTTGTTGGCGATGTGGTGTCCGGCGGACTGCGAGACACCCTTGTAGCCTTCGCAGCTGAACGCGAAGACATTACAGTCTCCGAACTTCTCTTTCATCTCTTTGGCCACGGAGTGAATGTCGTCACCGATCAGCCCCACCGGGCATGTCGCGAAGACGCCGATTGCCTTGGGATGGAACAGGTCATAGGCTTCCTGTATCGCCTTGCGCAGTTTTTTCTCGCCGCCGAAGACGATATTTTCATCCTTTATATCAGTGGAAAAACAGTACGTCATGTAATTCTCTGATTCAGGTCCTTCCGGACGTGTCTGGTTGCGCCTGGTAAGCCAGGCGTAGAAACTGCATCCGATCGGACCGTGTACGAGGTTTATGATGTCGCGTGTCGGCCCCAGGACTACACCCTTGCATCCGGCATAGCAGCATCCGCGCTGAGAGATTATGCCGGGGATGGTCCTGGTGTTCGCCTTGATTTCCGGCACCTCACAAGTTTCATCCTTTTTATTCACAACAATCTGGGCGAGGCGTTTTTTTGCCACCTTTGCGGGATATCCTTTGACCAGTTCATCGCGAACATGTTCGCTAGCTGGATAAGTTTTCATTTTCACCTTCTATTGTTTTTAACACTGTTCGTTAATCGCGGAGTCGCCTTCTTCGCCGGTTCTAACCCTGATGGCGTCAAGCACCGGCATCACGAATATTCTGCCGTCGCCCGGTTTCCCGGTTTGATTCGCCCGTATGAGCGCTTCAACAGCTTTGTCTTTCCGCGAGTCCGGAACGACGATTGTCAGCAGTCGCTTCGGCATGAGCTTGGGCCCTATTTCCGCAGGATTGCTGCTTTCTTCAAGGTCGTCTGCGGCGTTGCCGGATCTTATCAGGTATTCGACATTGCCTTTGCCGCGTCCGATGCACTTTTTGGCGGTGACAGACGGAAACCCGGCATCAGCAAGAGCACGCTTGGTTTCGTTTATCTTGTCAATCCTGATGATTGCACATATTTCCTTCATTGCTTATCGTCCTTATTTATAGATCAGTTTCCTTGATACCGCTACTGATGGTATAAGACTCCTCGACCGGCGACACAAATATTTTGCCATCGCCGAACGCGCCTTTTGTCCCGGTCCTGGCCGACTTCATGATGGTCTCGATAACCAGTTGCTTGTCCTTGTCCGGAACCACGAGCAGCAGGAGCTCCTTCGGAAGTTCATCGTATGTTATATCGCCGATTTTTATACCGCGCTGTTTTCCGCGTCCGAAGACATCCATCTTTGTCACTGCTGGAAATCCCGCGTACATCAACGCTGACATCACATCCGAGACTTTTTCCGTTCTTACAATTGCTCTGATCAAAATCATTTTTGTTTCTCCTTTTGTTTATATGTCTGATTCAGTTTAAGAATCCGTATTCGAGCAGGAGCTTTTCCAGTTCCTCCATCTTCAACGGTTTCGGTATCACAAATTTTGTATTTGAGTTTATGGCATTCGCGAGCTTTCTATACTCATCGGCCTGCGGTGCCGCTGCATTCCATTCGATCACCGTCTTGCGGTTGATCTCCGCCCTCTGTACGTCGTTGTCCCGCGGAACAAAATGTATCAGCTGCGTCCCCAGTTTGTCTGCAATTGCGAGTATAAGCTCAAGTTCGTTGTCAACTTTCCTGCTGTTGCAGATAAGCCCCCCGAGACGGACAGCTCCGGCTTCGGCAAACTTGACTATCCCCTTGCAAATATTGTTCGCAGCATACATTGCCATCATTTCTCCTGAGACTACTATGTATATTTCTTCGGCTTTGCCGTCACGGATCGGCATCGCAAAACCGCCACACACAACGTCGCCAAGGACATCATAGAAGACATAGTCGAGCATCTCTTCCTTGGCATACGCTCCGAGCTGTTCAAGCATGTTAATTGATGTGATAATGCCGCGGCCCGCGCATCCGACGCCTGGTTCCGGTCCGCCGGATTCAACGCAGAGGGTATTGCAAAATCCGCCCCGGCGTATCTCATCAAGTTCAATGTCCTCGCCGTCGTCCCGGAGTGTGTCCAGCACTGTTTTCTGGGCCAGTCCTCCAAGCAGTAGACGCGTTGAGTCGGCCTTGGGATCGCAACCGACAACCATTACTTTTTTGCCCATCTCGGCAAGTGCGGCCACAGTATTCTGTGTGGTGGTCGATTTTCCGATACCGCCTTTGCCATAAATTGCAACTTTTCTCATTTTGATCTCCTTAATTTTCTTTACTTAATTTTTTCACTCGTTAACTCTGAGACTTCGTTAACTCTGAGACTTCGCTAACTCTGAGACTTCGCTAACTCTGAGACTTCGCTAACTCTGAGATTTCGAAATAGTGTATAGCAATGGCCGTGCCAGAAGATGGAAAAGATATTAACAGCAGTTATTATAGTAGGTGTAAACCATTTATTGATAGTTGTATATGAAAGTTTATATTTTTAATTCAAGACTCTTTTTCTGTGATTTAACAAGTAATATATTCCAACCGTTGCGAAGTATTTATCCTAAAAATCTACCATCCGGTAGGAATATCGCTGCTATTTTTTGAATTATTATCCTGATGATTATATATGACAATTTTGAAAGAATTTTAAAAATTAAAAATTTGCCGGAGTGATGAATATTATAATTGACTCATGATGTACTGGTATCATATAAGCATGAGGTGCAACATGTTAAACCAATATGTTTATTATGATGCAGGAAATTAATGTGTTTTTGGCACATAAATTGCTAATTACATGTTGTTTTAAAATTCGTTTTGTAAAAATGTAAGGTAAAAAATATGTCAGAGAATTATTTTGCATGCAAAGTCAGGGTTGCCGTCCATGCAGACATTGAGTCAATGGTTTCGCTGCTGGGGGAATTGTTCGTCATGGAGCAGGATTTTTTTCCTGATGCGGAAGCGCAAAAACGCGGTTTGCAAATGATTCTAGATGATCCTTCGACTGCACGGATACTGGTTGCTGATGCTGGCGGAATTGTCGGGATGTGTGTTGTTCATCGCAGGATTTCGACGTTTTACGGCGCTGTGGCAACCGTGCTTGAGGACGTTATTGTCAAAAAGGAATTCAGAGGTCGCGGGATAGGCCGCCTTCTGTTGAATGCCGCAGGACAACATTCGAGTCAACAAGGGCAAAAGCATTTGCAACTTCTCATGGACAGTGAGAATAGTGCTGCGGAGTCATTTTATCTGGCAAACGGCTGGAAGAAAACCAGGCTGGTTTGCATGAGAAAGAACCTTGAAGACAGCGGCGGCTAAATCAATATATGCCAATGTCTGTTAATTACATTAATGGTAAAAAAGAATGAGAAGTATTACAAAAATGTCATCCGAGGTCGAATCCGTTAAAAATATAGATTTGCAGAAGGAGTTGAAGAAACTTCAGTTTATGCTGGATATCTCTCAGTCGCTTCAGCAGGGACTGGAGCTTAAACAGGTCGTTCTTAACGTGCTGGAGAAGATGTCAAGCCATCTGGGTATGCTTCGAGGCACAATTACGATACTGAACAGGGAAACCGGCCAGGTTGAGATTGACCAGGCAGTAGGGCTTTCAACGGAGGAGCGGGCGCGAGGGCGCTACCAGCTCGGAGAAGGTATTACCGGCCGGGTTGTGAAGTCAGGTCAGCCGGCAGTGGTCAGTAAAATAACGGAGGCTCCGCTTTTTCTAGACCGGACGAAGACGCGCTGGCGTGAAATAGAAGGGCCTCGCAAATGCACGGATATCTCTTTCATCTGCGTTCCGGTTAAGATCGGCGATGACGTCATAGGCGCCTTGAGCGCCGATCGTCTTTTTGACGAATCAGTGTCTCTTGAGGAGTATTTGCAGTTTCTTACAATAATCGCTTCGCTTATCGCGCAGGCGGTTAAACTGCGCCGGGAGGTGAGAGAGCGGGAGGAGGCATTGCGGGATGAGAAAGACCGCCTCAACGGAGAGCTTTTGCTGCAGTTCAAACCGATGCGGATCATCGGTAATTCCAGTGCGATGAGGCAGATATGTGCTTTGATCGCACAGGTTGCCCCAAGCAATGCGACCGTATTGATAACCGGTGAAAGTGGCACCGGCAAGGAACTTGTGGCCGAAGCAATCCATCAGAACAGCGCCCGTTTGAAAATGCCGTTTGTAAAGGTCAATCTCGCGGCATTGCCTGAAACGCTCATCGAAAGTGAGCTTTTCGGACATGAAAAGGGCGCGTTTACAGGAGCAATCGCAAGACGTTCCGGAAGATTTGAAATGGCTGAGGGAGGAACGCTTTTTCTCGACGAAATCGGTGAGCTGTCACAGTCAATTCAGGTAAAGCTGCTCAGAGTTCTTCAGGAACGGGAATATGAGAGAGTTGGAGGAGGAGAAGTCCTGAAGGCAGATGTCCGGATTGTCGCGGCGACAAACCGGAATCTGGAGGAACTTATCCTGGACAAGAGGTTTCGCGAAGATCTGTATTATAGATTGAATGTTTTCCCGGTACACATGCCTCCATTGCGGGAAAGGCGGACGGATATAATGCTTCTCGCGGACTACTTCACCGAAAAACTTTCGATCAGGCACGGGAAAAATGTTCTCAGGATATCCACGCCGGCCATTGAGATGCTGATGAGTTATCATTGGCCGGGCAATGTCAGAGAACTTGAGAACTGTATTGAGCGTGCTGTACTACTGAGTTCCGACGGAGTGATACACGGACATCATCTGCCGCCTTCACTGCAGACTGCCGAGTCAAGCGGAACGATTCTCAAAGACAAATTGCAGAACGCTCTGGATGCGCTTGAAAGGGAGATGATCAGTGATGCGCTGAAGTCTACTCGCGGCAGCCTGGCCAAGTCTGCCAGAATCCTTGGAACCACGGAGCGCCTGATTGGCTTGAGGGTCAAAAAGTATGGCATAAATCTCGCCAACTGTAAAGGCGGATGATCTGAACAGTCTGAGAAGATAACCGGGGTAATCGGAATAAATCGGAGAAACTGAAATGCAAGATTTTCAGGTAAAAAATGGAGCCGACTGTCGGATTCGAACCGACGACCTGCTGATTACAAGTCAACTGCTCTACCAACTGAGCTAAGTCGGCATTGGAAACGGACTAGAAATATGCTTTTAAAAAACTAAAAAGCAAATTTATTTCCAGCAAATATTACAAAATCAGAGATATTGATTCTTTATTCATTATATTTTTTGTTTATTTTATGTCAGGATTCTGTTCAAGTCGAAATGACAAAGAGTATTTATTTGGAACTCGATTTTTTTTCAAGAAAAAAATATTGAAAATGAATGGCTTAAAACTTGGAGTTAGATGATTACCGGACTTGAAAAAGTTCATATTCCTGATACTTTTTTCACGTATGAATATTGATGTAAAGATTTTTCAGCACCAGAGGTTGTACTTTGAGCAAGAATAAACAATATATTCTCGAATTGCTTCAGGAATTCGGGATGGTGTCAGAAGAGCAGATCAAGGAAGCCAGGAAGAAGTCTGCAGACAGTCAGGGCAAGCTGGATGTCATTGAAGCTTTAAAGTCATTGGGCTATGTTCAGGACTCGGAACTTACTGCGATGCTGGCGCAGCAATACGGGCTGGAAGTGCTTGATCTTCAGTCATACCAGATTCCGTCAGAAGTAATTGAAACTCTCACCCAGGAAATCGTGCAGCAATACCGGGTTGTTCCGGTGATGAAACATGATGATGTGCTGACGATAGCAATAAGCGATCCCGCAGACATGGAAACCATCGACTCGCTGCGCTATCTGCTTGGCTGTGATGTCGACGCGGTAGTTTCTTCGCAGGAGCAGATAGACAAGATTATAGGACAGCATTACAGTTCGCTGTCAGACAGCGTTGAGTCTTTTATCGATGAACTTTCAACGGAGCAGCAACTGGAAGGCCAGCTGCTTGCCGGGATTGCCGGAACCGCCGCGGCTGCGGAGGTTGAAGATGACGCCCCGATCATTAAACTGGTCTCGCTGATTATTATTGAAGCCTATAAGATGCGGGCCAGCGATATCCATATGGAGCCTCTGGAAAAGCGTTACCGTATCCGTTACCGCGTTGACGGCGCGTTGCGCGAAGTTGAAGCTCCGCCGAAATATCTCCAGGCCAACCTTACCAGCCGGTTGAAAATCATGTCGCGGCTGGATATTTCGGAAAAAAGGATACCGCAGGACGGTCGTATTCAGTTAAAAATGGCGGAAAAAGATATTGACTTGCGCGTTTCGACGATCCCCACCACCCACGGGGAAAGTATTGTCATGCGAATTCTGGATAAATCGAGTATTCAGCTCGACATTCCGAAACTCGGTTTCTATGCGGACGACCTGGAAATCGTAAACAGCATTCTGGCAATGCCGGACGGCATCTTTCTGGTTACAGGCCCTACCGGTTCCGGGAAAACCACTTCGCTGTACGCATTTTTAAATACTATTAACACGCAGAACCGTAAGATTATTACAGTGGAAGACCCTGTGGAATATCAGCTTGCCGGTATCAATCAGGTACAGATGGACAAGCAGATTGGCTTTACCTTTGCGGCGGCGCTGCGTTCAATGCTGCGCCAGGCCCCTAATATCATCATGGTAGGAGAAATCCGAGACTATGAAACCGCGGAAATCGCGATCAACGCCGCGCTGACCGGGCATCTGGTTTTCAGTACGCTGCACACTAACGATGCGCCTGGCGCGATCACGCGTTTGATTGACATGGGAGTGAAACCGTTCCTGGTGGCGTCAGGGGTGCGCGCGGTTATGGCGCAGCGGCTTCTTCGGCGTATCTGCAAAAGTTGTTCCGCACCGTACACGCCGATCCCGTCGGAAGTCAGGCTGCTCGGCCTGTCTGAAGAATATTTGAAGACCCGCCAGTTTTGCAAAGGAACCGGTTGTGAAGTTTGCGGCGGCACCGGCTATAAAGGCCGTATCGGGGTTTACGAAATATTTAAAATGTCCCCTGAAATATGCAATCTTGTTTTTAACAATGAATCGACCGGGGTTATCCGCGAAGCCGCCAGAAGGGGCGGTATGCGTTCTCTGCGCGATGATGCGCTGCGAAAAGCTGAAGCCGGCACCACGACGCTGGATGAAGTGATCAAAAGTACCATGGTGGACGAAGACTAAAAACATAATGGAAGAGGAATTGGCGAAATGCTGGATTCTGAAAGTCAATCACTTAAAGATATTATCCTCGGAGAAGGGCTGTCCAACGAAGCGCAGCTTCAGGAAATTGAAGAGGAGCACGAGCGTACCGGAAAATCCTTCCGGGAAGTTCTTGTTAATTATGGAATTCTGACCGACGCAAAGATTCTGGAACTCATTGCAAACAGCCTTGGCACTGAGGTGGTTGATTTACCCCGGATGGGGGATGTTCCCAGAAATGTTGTTGAGATGATAGACGCGGAGACGGCAAGGGCTTACGGCGTTCTGCCGCTGGATTTTGACGGACATACCATGAAGCTGGTTTCCAGAAACCCGCTGAACTATCAAATATCAGAAGAGCTGCATTTTATCCTCGGCCATGATATCCAGATAATTGTAGCTCCTGAAAATCAGATTGATACAGCCATAGAAAAATATTATCCCGCTGACGTCGGCACTGTTCATGACATGCTGTCTGAAATGAGTAATGATCTGTCAGATGAGAATTTGGAAGAGAGCGACAAGGATTTGGAAGATCTGGCCAATCAGGCGCCTATCGTCCGGTTTGTGGACGTGATTTTGTTCCAGGCAATTAAAGACCAGGCCAGTGACGTTCATTTTGAACCTTTCGAAAAAGATTTCCGCATCCGGTACCGTGTGGACGGCGCGCTGTATGAAATGCCGCCACCGCCGAAAAGTCTGGCGCTGCCGGTAATCAGCCGCGTCAAAATTATGAGCGGACTGAACATTTCCGAGCGCCGTAAACCGCAGGACGGACGTATTCAGTTGAAAGTGCGCGGCAAACCGATTGACTTGCGGGTATCCTGTCTGCCGACGACGTTCGGCGAATCCGTGGTGCTCCGAATCCTCGACCGGGGTGTGGTAAACCTTGACCTGGCAGTTCTGGGCATGGGGCAGGACGTGCTGGACAAACTTAGGGAAATGATTCATCTGCCGAACGGGATTCTGGTCATTACCGGGCCGACCGGTTCGGGCAAGACTACGACCTTGTATTCAGCACTGAAGGAAATCAACACCATTGATGAAAAACTGCTTACCGCGGAAGATCCGGTGGAATACGATATTGAAGGGATCATTCAGCTTCCGATTAATGACGCCACCGGCATGACATTCCATCGCGCCCTGCGCGCGTTCCTGCGGCAGGACCCGGACCGGATCATGGTCGGGGAAGTGCGCGACCTGGAAACCGCCAAAATGGCCATTGAAGCATCCCTAACCGGGCACTTTGTGTTCAGCACGCTGCACACGAATGACGCCGCCGGTACGGTTACCCGTCTGATTGAGATGGGGGTGGAACCGTTCCTGATCTGCTCTTCTCTGGTAGGAGTTTTGAGCCAGCGCCTCATCCGGCGGGTATGCAAAAACTGCAAAACCCCCTACGAACCCACGGATGAAGAGCTTGAACGCATGGGCGTTGAACGGGAAGATATCGGCGGCAAGAAGTTTTTTTACGGTAAAGGCTGCAGCACATGCAACCAGACCGGGTATAAAGGGCGGAAAGCGATTTGCGAACTGCTGGAGATGTCCAATCCGCTGATTGAGCTAATCTCTAAAAACGCTCCCACTTCAGTTATCAGAAACAAGGCGATTGAACTGGGAATGCGCACAATCCGCGAAGACGGACTGCAGGCCATTATCAATGGCGAAACCACTGTTGACGAAGTTCTCAGATATACAACAGCATAATCTGGTAAAAGGAGGCTTTTATGGCAATTGACATGACGGAATTGTTGCAGCTGGTTGTGGACGAAGGGGTCAGTGACCTTCACATTGAAGTAAACGCTCCGCCAATGGTCAGATTGCACGGAAGCCTGACGCCGCTGGATGTTCCGGCGCTAACTCCCGAAGATACAGAACGGATGGTAAAATCAATTGCATCGGAAAGTCAGATGCAGCAGATTCAGCAGGTAGGTACGGTTGACTTCGGTTTCGGCTTCGGAGATAAAGCCCGTTTCCGCGTAAGCGCCTTCAAGCAGAAAGGCTATTTCGGAACGGTTCTCCGCCAGATTCCAAGCAAGCTGCTGACGCTTGAACAAATCGGGCTGCCCAATAATATCAAAGATCTGCTTTACCGGCCGCGTGGCATGATTCTGGTTACCGGCCCTACCGGCAGCGGCAAAAGTACAACTCTTGCATCCATGGTCAACATTGTTAATATGGAGCGGGATTGTCATATTATTACGGTTGAAGACCCGATAGAATTTTATCACCAGCATAAAAAAAGTATGGTAATTCAGCGCGAAATCGGGGTTGACACCCCGAGTTTCAAGGAGGCGCTGAAACGTTCACTGCGCCAGGACCCGGATATTATTCTGGTTGGTGAAATGCGCGACCTGGAAACCATGGAAGCCGCGGTTTCCGCTGCAGAAACCGGACACCTGGTTTTCGCTACCCTGCACACTACCGGGGCCGCCAGAACGGTTGACCGTATTGTGGACGCATTCCCGACCAATCAGCAGGCGCAGATCCGTACTCAGCTGGCCTCGTCGCTGCTGGCGGTTATTTCCCAGGTGCTGCTGCCGAGACAGGACAAGCCGGGCCGGGTGGCGGCATTTGAAATCATGGTGTCCACCCCGTCAATTCAGGCGCTTATACGCGACAGTAAAACATTCCGCATCACCTCGGAGCTGCAGACGGGCGCAAAATACGGAATGAACACGCTTGATTCACATCTCATGGATCTTTATATGAATAAAATAATCTCATATACAGAATTGATCACCGCAGCTCAGGATCCGGAGAGCATTACGGAAAAACTTCAAACCAGAAAATGACCGCGTTTGATTTTTATCTGTTTAGGGGTTCTAATAATAGTATATAAATTTTTGAATAATATGCATAAAATCAGTTAATAACTTATACAGGAGGAAATATGCCGCTTTTCCTATACACAGCGATGGACGCTTCCGGAAAAGAGAAAAAGGGCAAAATCGACGCCGCGGCCGAAGATGCCGCCGCCGCCGAACTCAAGAAGCAGGGGCTTTTCATCACGATGATCAAGCCTGCTAAAGGAGCCCCGAAAGAAAAGCAGCAGGCCGCCGCTGCACCAGGAGCCAAGAAGAAAAAAGGCTTTGATCTTAATATTGCCATCGGCACACCTGTTATCAAACGAAAAGAGCTGACTATTTTTACCCGCCAGCTGGCGATTCTGCTGGATGCGGGACTGCCGCTGATCCGTTCGCTCAGAACACTTGAGAAACAGTCAAAAAGCCCGATATTGAAAAAGATTCTCGGCGCTTCAGCCGACTCGGTGGAAAGCGGCTCCACATTCTCCGAGGCGCTGGCGCAGCATCCGAAATCTTTCGATAAACTTTATCTTAACATGATTCGTGCCGGGGAAGCCGCCGGCGCCATGGAAGTAATTCTTAACCGTCTTGCAGTGTTTATGGAAAAGGCGGCAAAGATCGCCGGGAAGGTTAAGTCCGCGCTGATTTACCCGACCGTCGTTTTCTCGATCGCGATGCTGGTTACATCCGGCCTGATGATTTTCATCGTACCTAACTTTAAAAAGATATTCGACGAACTGCTGGCCGGGGAACCGCTGCCGGAATTGACTCAGTTTGTTATGCTGATCAGTAAGATTCTGCAGGAGCAGATATGGCTGGTCGGCGTCGCCGGCTTTGGCATATTTGTTGCATATAAAGTTACGAACAAAACCACAATGGGCAGATATGGTATTGACTGGGTGAAATACAATATGCCGCTGTTCGGACCGATCATCTCCAAGACTGCAATCTCCCGCTTCTCCAGAACCCTTGGCACCCTGATGTCTTCCGGCGTTCCGATTCTTAATGCGCTGAATATTATTAAGGAAACCGCCGGTAATGAAGTGGTTTCAAGCGCTGTTGGCAAAGTGCATGACGCAGTAAAAGAAGGGGAAGGCATCGCGGCGCCGCTTGGCGCGTCAGGCATCTTCCCGCAGATGGTTATAAGTATGATTGAAGTAGGCGAAGAAACCGGTAAGCTGCCGGAAATGCTTGAAAAAATCGCGGATACCTATGAAGACGAAGTAGATAACGCGGTAGGCGCGCTGACTTCGATGATTGAGCCGTTGATGATCGTAGGTTTGGCCGTAATCGTCGGTACAATCGTTATTGCGCTGTTCATGCCGTTGACGAAGATCATTGATAAACTCGGTAAATAAGCTATGCAAACCGGAAAAATTTCATTTTCCGGTTTAATTTTTAATCAACAGAGGTTTTTTAATGGGCAAAGATAATTTTTACGCTATTGTCATGGCCGGTGGCAAAGGAGAGCGATTCTGGCCGCAAAGCCGCGTATCGCATCCGAAACAGTTGTTGCGGCTGATTGGCAATCTCACACTTATTGAACAAACCGTGGAGCGCCTGCTGCCGTTAGTCAAAACTGATAATATTATTGTTGTTACCAATCATGAATATGTCGCCCCCATGCGTTCGCTGCTGTCCCAGCTTCCGCCGGGAAATATCATTGGCGAACCGGTCGGCAGAGATACTGCTCCGTGTGTCGCGCTGGCTGCCGGTATCGTCAGGGCGCGCGCCGGAAATGATGATGCCGTAATGATGCTTCTGCCTTCAGACCATGTAATCAGGGATACTGATGCCATGCTTGAAGTTCTGGCCGACAGTGCGGAAGTTGCCGCCCGCGGAGACATCGTCACCATTGGAGTCAATCCGTCATTTGCCAGTACCGGTTACGGTTATATCCATTGCGGCAGCGAAATTCCCGGTAAATTGAAAACCCGTTTTTTCAAAAGCATCGGCTTCAAAGAAAAACCCAACCTTGAAGTCGCGGAAAAATTTATCGCGGAAAAGTGCTATAAATGGAACAGCGGCATGTTTATATGGACTGTCGGCACAATTATGAAAGCGCTCAAACAGTATGCGCCGACCCTCTACAAAGATGCCGCCGCTTTTGAAAAAGCTGAAGCTGCCGGCAATATTGAGTCTGAATTGCGTGAGCGTTATGAAAAATGCAGCAAGATTTCCATTGACTATGCAGTCATGGAAAAAGTTAATAATGTGGTGGTGGCGGAATGTTCTTTCGACTGGGATGACGTCGGCAGCTGGACCGCGCTGAGAAACCAGATACGGCCCAGTGAGAATAATAATGTCGTCCGCGGTCTTTTTGAAAATATTGATTCCAAAAACTGCATTGTCGTCGGTGATTCCAAACACTTGATTACCGCTATTGATGTTGAGGATTTGATTATTGTTCACACTGAGGATGCCACTTTGATCTGCAATGCCAAATCGGCCCAGCGGATTAAAGAACTTGTTCAGAAAATCGCAGTTAAACCGGAACTGGCCAAATTTCTCTGATATACTCTGCGCGGTTGAAAATTCAACTTTAGATGAATAGGATTGTGGATTGGATTTTTTCGATCCGATTGACAGGCGATATAAATATCGCCGGAATGAGAAGCGGAAAAATACAGCCGCAAGACATTCACCGCAAAGCGGTTGCGATCTTTCGAGTTTGGATTCGCACTCTTCGAGGC
>CAIMFA010000122.1 GCA_903840185.1 uncultured Lentisphaeria bacterium
TCGAAATTCCGGCGGCGCTCATAATAAAGTCCAGTAAAAATAAGTAAATGCGCCCAAGGCCTGATAATTATGAAAAAAAGCTGTTGACAGCCTGCCAGTTCACATTTTGATGAGAGTTATGCCGCTGTCTTCGACTTTGATAAGGCGGGCTTTATAAAGACTGCCTATGGCTTTTTTGAAAGTCTTTTTGCTCATGTGAAACTGGCGTTCGATCTCGGCTGGCGTGGTTTTGTCAGTCACTGCCAGAAAGCCGTTGTAATATTTCAGCGCTTCCAGGATTTGTTCGGCGGCGGTCGGCACGACTGCGCGGTACCCCTGCGGCTGCAGCGCCAGATCCAGCTTGCCGTCTTCCCGGATCTTTTTTACATAAGCTTTGGCGCGGTCTCCAGCCTCGATTATTTTAAATACCTCATTGCGGTAAAGCATGCCGGAAAATTCGCCGTTGACAATAACGTCAATGCCGATATCATTGAATCCGATCACCAGAATGTCAACTTCCTGATTAATCTTGAAATCTACCGGATCGTAGCGCAGATATTCTTTCACTTTGGTGGTTGCAATCACCCGGTTGGTCTCTTCGTCCAGCAGCACGCGCACGCAATAAGATTTACCGGGCTTCATATCATCAAGCTGCATTTTAAACGGCACGAGCAGATCTTTTTCCAGCCCCCAGTCCAGAAATGCTCCAATCGGAGTTACCTCTTTAACGGTAAGCAGTGCGAATTCACCGACTACGGCTTTAGGCTTCAAAGTCGTAGCGACAGGACGGTCTTCCGAATCGGTATACACAAATACGTCAATATCGTCTCTGACCTTTAATCCTTCGGGGACGTATTTATTCGGCAGCAGCACTTTCGAAGTGCCGTCAGCCAGATAAAACCCAAAATCGGAAGGATTCCAGGCTCTCAATTTATTATATTCGCCGATTTTTATCATATAATCTTTCTTTATTTGTTCAGCAAACCATAATACACTTTTAATTCAGGAAAACAAGGACAACATCCAGAATCTTCTTTAGTGTCTTTGATCTAGTTATCTATGTTTTAAGCCATCTTCATGTTTTTTTCTTCTTGAACCGTTTTTGCCTCATTCTCTTTTGAAACTCCATTGTTTTTGAGAGGCCGGCAGGCCTCTTGTTCTCTTTAAGATTTCATTCTTCTATAAAAATACTGCAATTCATATCCCCGTGCTCTTTCTAGATATAATCTCTTTTTCGGGATCAAAGTCACCACTGATATAAATCATTTAGGCACGGGAGACCACGCTGACTCACGGGGTATTATACCACCACAGAAATACCGGCCTTGAGACATGAAATCACAATATTCTTTCCTTATGCTGTTCAATTTTTCGTTTTATAGCCCATCTTTATTATTTTCTAATTTTCTATACTTCTGCCGGAACAAGATCAAATCCCATGGATTGTGCTCTCTTTTTCAGGCTTTTCAATATCCGTTCCTGATATTTTTTATCAAAAGCATCCGGATCAATCGGTTTATATTCCTCTTTTCTGGTGACCATATTATAGAATATGACGGCCAGTTTTCGCGCCGTGGCGGTTATTGCCTTCGGCGCACCGGCCTTGATTTTTATCCTTCGATAAAATCTGCCGAGATAGCAATTACTCTCTTTCAAAGACTGCGCAGCCATCCTGAATGCCTTGGCGGCCCGGCTTTGCACTTTTCGCGTCTTATTCGTCAGAATTTTTCCTCCGCTGATCTCCTTATTCACGCAAAGGCCGAGAAATGAAGTGAAATACTTGCCGGAGCGGAACTTGCTGAGATCTGGCCCCAATTCCGACAGAAGACTCAGGACTGTAGCAGCCTGGAATCCATCAGCCTGCGTCAAGTCAACGCCATATATTTCATAGAGTGCCGGACGCAGCTCGAAATGCGGCTGGTTCTTGTTTGAGCGCTTCGAGCCTTTACGTGGTTGAAGCGGAGAAGCCTTGGTCGAGTCAAGCTTCTTGTCGAGCACGTCCAGCACTTTTTTAATTTCTTCGTCACATGCTTCCATCTGCTCATGAATAAAGCACATGGACTCATAAGACTGCTTGAGCGCGAAAAGATGCTCTCTGCGATAATTGCCGTCCAGCGCCTCGGCGATCTCATTTTCGCTGGCATGCACACGTGAATCCCTCAGCTTGGCCAGTTCCTTCGGGTTCCGGTCGCCTGCTATTATCCGTTCGATTATCTGTGTACCGGTTTTTCCGGTAATGTCGGAGACGGCCTTGTCAAGCCGGATATTCATCTGCTGGAGAGCCTTCTGCATGTGCTGGATCTTCGTTCCCGCTTCCACAACAAGTTCGGCGCGATGCCGGGTCAGTCCGCGAAGCTCACAAATTTTGTCCGAAGGGCGGAATGAACCCTGAAGAAGACCGTATGAATGCAGGCGCTGTATCCATTGGCAATCGTAGACATCTGTTTTAGGGCGGCCGGCCACGCTCTTCAGATGCCGCGCATTTACAAGTACAACTTCAAATCCTTCTTTATCAAGAAACTCGTACAGCGGAATCCAGTAGACGCCGGTAGACTCCATTGCCACGCTTGATATACGGCTGGCACGGAGGAAGGCTGCAAGCTTGCGGAAATCTTCAGTGAAGACACCAAAACGCTGCACATTCTTATCCGCACGGTCGGATGGAACGCACACCCAGTGCTCTTCCGAGCCAAGATCCATTCCCGCAACATCTGGATTAATTTTTGTTATTTCTGATGCAACTCTCATTTTGTCACTTGATTTACCACTTCCGCATTTTACATTATTCTTATTCATTTGTGTGCCTCCTTGTGTTATGTTTTGGAAACAAAACATAATGCCGGGAGGCTTTTTTTAAAGTTTCTTATTTGATAAAACTGCCGGTACCGCAGTCAACCGCTGACTACTGTCTCCTGACTTCTGACTTCTGGAGCCGCCCTAGAACAATTGCGTAACGAATATCCACAGCATAAGAATCACGAACGAAAAGATCGTTGTCGGGACTCCGTATCGGGCAAATTCACGGAAGGAAATTTTAACGCCGCAGGCGGCGGCACCCTGAATCATAATAATATTGGCGACACTGCCGATGATAAACATATTTCCGGCAAACGAGTTGGAAACTGCCAGCACATAACCGCTGACCGGCGAACTGAAATCCAGCAGTTTCACCAGCAGCATTACCGCAGCGGAATTATTAATCAGATTGCTGAGAACTCCGGCAGCCAGCGCCAGCACATAAGAATTATGCAGATCAATACCGTGATCTTCAATCAGTTTTAGCATCGGGCCGGTCATCCCGCTGATGCAAAATGCCCCGACCACGACAAACAGGCTCATAAACAGCAGCAGCACCTGCCAGTCCACCAGCGCCAGCACTTTTTTACTCTCAAGCCGCTGGCTGCATATTAGCAGCCCTGCCCCGGTCAATGCCACCAGATAGCGCGGCAGCGGGGTGAAAAATAAAACTACAATAATGCAGAGCATGCCGATACCCTTTGTCGCCCGCCAGCTGTCAAACGGGGTTACATCTTCCAGTTGTCCGGAAACAACGTCCTTTTCCTTCAGGTAAAAACTGCGGCGTGCTATAAGATAAATTATACAGAAAGCACCTGCCATAGCTAATGTCACCGGCAGCGCCGCCCACAACATATATCCGCCGAAGCTTAAATGTCCGACCTGACCGACAAGCACATTCTGGGCATTGCCGATCAGCGTCAGCGCACAGCCGATGTTGCTGGCAAGGGCGAGACCGATCAGGAAAGGAACAGGATTCAGCCGTTTGCGCAGCAGCGCCACGGTGACAACAGGAGTAAACGCCAGACAAACTACATCGTTATTGAGAAATGCCGACAGAATACCGCTGGTGACCATCAGCAGGGCAAGAAAATATACCGGGCGGTCCAGCCGCAATGATATCCGGTCGGCAACCTGATGATAAAATCCGGCATAATGCAACTGTGCGGCAATTACCATCAGACTGAAAAGCAGCAAAATCGTTTCAAAATTAACCGAATCGACCGCTTTCTTCAAGGAAATACAGCCCAGCGCGAGCATAGCTATCGCGCCAAGCAGGACTATTGAAGTACGGTCCAGTTTCAGACCGCGGACACGGCCGACGGCCAGACCGGTATAAGTGGCGCAAAAAATAATCAGCGTGGCAACAGCTAAGAATTCATTGTCAATTTGATAAAATATATGCACCAGGCCGCTCCGTGTTTATTTCCCCATTATTATATACTCTGCACGGCTGAAAATTTAACTATAGATTGCGAAGATTTCGAGAATTGGTTCGTATTCTGAGA
>CAIMFA010000123.1 GCA_903840185.1 uncultured Lentisphaeria bacterium
GGCTTGCCAATGCAGAACCCTGTGACTCCGCCCAGCAGCAGGCCGGAAAGAAAGATCAGCACGAACGCGCCCCATATCTTTTTAGCTTTTGCGTTATTTTCCCCCGGCATTACTCCGGCGGTCTCAACCGCACCGTCTGCAATTGAATCGCTTTTGGCGTTAATCTCCATTTATATCATTCCTTATTATATCGCTGGTGGCGAATATTTTTTCTTCCCATTTGTTAACATCCTGGCTGTCATCGCCGCCAGTCTGAAAGAAGCCGAACGCGGCGGCCAGGATCAACGAGGCTGCAAGCGAGGTCCAGGCCAGCCGCCAGATAATGACTTCCTGCCGCACCCGCATCTGCCGCCTGACCGGCGGTACAGCGACCGCCCGGATATTAATCATTAAATTGCGCTGCCATTCAGGTCCTGGCTGCAACACGCCGGAATCCGCCTGAAAGCATGTTTTAAATGCTTCTTCGACTTTGCTTATTTCCTGTTTATTCATTTTCCCAGTTCTCCCGGCAATTTAGCGATTATCTGTTTCATTTTGGCCTTGGCCCGCATGGCCCTGATTTTAGTTTTGGCCATTCCCCACTCCATTGCGGCGGCGGCCTCTTTCAGCGGCCAGTCTTCAAAATAAATCATTTCCAGCAGCGCCCGGTCTTCCGGAGACAATTTATTGAGACACCAGCCGATCAATTCCTTTGCTTCCTGCCGTCTGACTAATGTCTCGAACTTCTCGAGAGAGTCTCCACGGCAGACCTTCTCCAGCCACTCCAGGTGCTCATCGCCAGGCGCGGATGCCAATGCTTTTCTGCTGCTGCCGCATTCACGCCAGTAGTTGCAGCAGGACCTGACGGCAATGCCGGACAGCCAGTTTTCAAACGGCTTATTCCGTGAAAAAGATCCCAGCGCTTTGAAAGCCGCTATAAACACTTTATGGGCGACTTCCTCGGCATCCGCCGGAGGGACTCTTTTCCGCACGATGGAGAACACTTTGCCTTTGTGCTCTTCCACCAGCAATCCAAAGTCATCAATATTTCCGCTTAAGATGCGGTCAATTATTTCAGCTTCTCCCGGTACTGTCATCTTGTCTTTCCGGCAGAACCGGGCAGGCCGTCCATGCGGTTCCTGCGATAATGAAAACGGTTCTGTGATTCATTATTAGTTGTTTAGTCGTTACGGTTACATAAAAAGTTACAGAAAAATAAAAATTTATTCTTTTTTTATCATTACAGGCAGTCCGGCCTGCTCTCTGAACCGGTTTACAGCCTGCCACAGTGCCGGATCCCGGTACAACAGTTTGACTAATTTCGAAGAACTCAGTCCAAGCGCTCCGGCAGTATCTTTTAATGAAAAACTGTTTTTTAACAAATTGTCAACCATTGCGGCGGTCCAGAGCGGGTAGTCCGGACTGTCAAGGCCTACTTCCGCACGTTCCGGAACTGACGGACTGCCTGTCCTGACATCCAGCGCCAGTTGAAAACGCAGTTTTTTCAACGCCTCGTGCCGGTTCTGATGCTGGCTTCTGCCGGAACAGTCGGTAACAGTTATGCCGGTCGGCGCATGGCGCAGCCTGACCGCACTTGAGGTCTTGTTCCTTTTCTGTCCGCCGTTACCGGAGCCTTTGAATGCCTCCATGCCGCATTGCCGGAATAATTCCTCGTCATTCAGCCTCAGCCACTTGTCGCGTTCATCAGAAATAATAAAATCTGTTTTTTTATCCATAATATGGTTATATTCCGCATGGTCGGTTGTGTAATAAAATAATCCCGCCGGCAGAAAATACAATGCTGCAATCAGATTGCGATCACCAGTTTGAGCACAATCCGCATCAACATAGTCTGAGTCATCAGCAGGGCTCCGGCAATACAGATCAGAATTGCAGTCCGTCTGGCCGGAGGCTGCTCTGCGATCAAGGCGCTGGCCAGGACAAGCGGAACCGGCATGTAGAATATCAGCAGTCTGCCCATTTCTCCTCTGGTCAGCGGCGAAAGACACATGAAAAACAGCATAAACGCATAAAGCAGCGTGAACAATGCAGATTTTTCAGACAGGATGGCTTTAACGTTTCTGCCGGTGACGGCAATTTTGCCGGCAAGCAGGAAAAACGGCAGAAAGAAACCAGCCGGTCCGAGAAACAGCAGAAAATCGTAAAAGTTTAATGCCGCCCAAATGGCTGAACGGCTGGTAGCGGCATGAAACCTGGCCTGGTTATGCAGGCATTGCAGGAATATTCCGATGATGTTGAATCCGCAGAGATAGCAGAGCAGTGTTACAGCAATACCTCCGGCGGCAGTGGCAACTGCGATGGTCAGATTCTTTTTAATCTTGCCGGAAGTAAAAGCTGTTATCAGGAAAAATGCAAAGAACAGAATAATCAGGGTTCCATAAGCCAGCGTGAAAATTGTTCCAACTCCAAGTATGAAGCCGCATAGTCCGGCCCATAAGAGCGCCGGTTTTCTACCAGTGGCGGCCAGTACGAAAAACAGACAGCACAGCGCGGTTATGAAATAAAACGGCGGGTCATAATGCCCGGCAAAGAGTATCGGTCCGGGTACCGCCAGCAATGTCAATGCTGTCAATCCGGCATAGTGAAATTTACTTTTTGTCAGAATAAACGCCGACAGCACAATCAAACCTTTTGCCAGTGAAATTCCGGAAAGCATCAACAGCAGCAGCAATGCGGCGGCATAAGCCATTACCGCTCCTGCCTGCTTTTCGCCGTCTCCTGTATTTTCCGCGGCGACTTTCTCTATACTGCCGGACGGAAGTATGCGGTCGATAAGTTTACGCAAGCTCTCTGATTCCCTGCATGCTTTCAAGGCAAGCCATGAAATTAGGACATTGCCGGGCGGGTGCACGTCAACATGTTCCGGCGTGGAAAGACGGGCATTCTGCGGTTTGGTAAAGTCGGAATAGAATTTTGCCGGCGAGTCTATAGTAGCCGCCACTGTCATATAACCGGAAGTATATTTATCAATTATGCCGATCATATTTTCGCTGATGCCGGCTCTGCCGCTCAGTAATATCTGGTAATCTATAATCAGGCCGCACAGCAGAATCAGAATCACTCCCGCGATTTTGCCATGGGTGAAAGCGGAACGGAAATCGGTCAGGAAAGCGATGACTGCCGCCGTGCAGAAAAAAATAATTACGGTGATGGTTTCAAAGATTGGGAATTCAATGTTCTGCGCCCGGTTCCAGCACCACTCTCCCGGCACTCCAAGCGGGACGGCACCGGATAGAACCGCCAAGATCAACAGCAGCGAAAATACGGTGCAGGTCGTGATTCCTGTGAAAAATCTTTTTTCGACCCCGGTCAATTATATGCTCCTTGACTGTGTGGGTTGAATTGGCAAAGGTGTTTAGCTGAGCGCTACTCCCAGCGCGCTTTTCGCGGACTCTGTGATTTTATCCCATTGCTTGTTGACTATATATTCCGTGAGCAGGATATTCTCCAGAGAAACAGCATACACCTGCGGAATCTTAAGGTAGTCTTTAATTTTATCCAGGGTGATGCCGCCTTTCGGCAGAATGTCCAGAGGAAGGTGTTCGAAGGGCTCCAGAATGGCTTTCAAATATTCAACTCCGCCGGAAGCCTCCGCCGGGAAAAACTGAAAATGCACGCAGCTGTTGAGCAGGATGCGTTCAATATCTGAAGGGGTATTGGCTCCGGGTGCGAATACGATCGGCGATTTTACGGCGATTTTAATAGATTCTTCGCAAACGCCCGGGGCTGTGGCGAATTTTGCTTTCGAGTCGGCGGCGCGCAGAAATTGATCCTTGTTCAGGATGCCGGATGCGCCGATTATAAAGTCAGGAAATTCTCTAGCGATTTCCCGGATGGCTTTACTGTCGCTGTAGCGTCTGAAAGTTAATTCCATGGCCGGCAGGCCGGCGGCAATAAGAGCTTCGGCAACTTTAAGCGCGTCCGCTATTTCTATATCCTTTATTGTCAACAGAGGAACTATTTTATATTTGCCCAGGCTCGTAAACATATTTTTAAATAACCTTTCTGTTGGGTTTCAGCTAACAAATTCCGAAACACTATTATCCCCATGGAATAATCATAATTAAGACTAAGCCCACTAAAAACAGTGAATATACATTGCAAAACATATATATCAACCGGATTTTTGTTCTACCTGGCACAAAGTTTGATACCGAAAAATAGTATGTGGCAGAATCTATTGAAATCGTTATTCGACAGTATTTAATTCAGCTTTTTTGATGTTTCTTTAGTTTATACAGTTGATTTTATTGCATTATATATTTATAATAACAATGTATATATATAATAAGGTGAGTTATGAGTTTGAAAAAGATTGAAACTAAAGATAAATATTCCGCGCCGGCAGTTGACGGCATGCTCGACATTGTGGAATTTCTCGCAAAGGCGGAGCATCCTTGCGGCGTTACTGAACTTTCCCGGCAATTGAAATTAACCAATAACCTGATTTTCCGGATTATGAAAAAAATGGAGGCCAGGGGGTATGTGGTGGCGGATTCCGCCAGTGCGTATCAGTTGGGGCCTGCGTTTTTTTCGCTTGGCATGAAGCTGCATGCCCGTTTCGACCTGCGGCGGCAGGGACGGGCATTCATCGAGGAACTTTGCCGGGAAACCGGCGAAACCTGCCAGATTCAAATACCCGACGGCGACCGGATGTTGACTATCGATGTTGTTACGCCGCAGAAAGATTACTTTCTGACCGTGCTGCCCGGCAGCCGCACCTATTATCACGCCAATGCCTTCGGTAAATGTTTGATGGCATATATGCCTGAGGAGCAAGTGGAAAAAATACTGTCCGGCGAATTGCCGCAGTTGACATCAAATACTCAGACCGATTCGAAAAAAATTATGGAAGAACTGGAGAACGTCAGAAAAACCGGTCTGGCCTATGACCGTGAAGAATACATCAACGGCATCTATTGTGTCGGCGCGCCGGTATTCAACGCCCGCGGCGAAGCTGTTGCCGGAGCCGGCATGACCGGTATGGCCAACCGTCAGAACCGGCAGAGCCTGAAAGAAATTGAAAAAGCGGTAAAACTTTGTGCCGCCGGAATTTCCCGCGCCATCGGGTTCCGGACGGCATAAATAACATAAAGTAACATTAACTATGAAAAATTATCCGCAATCATTAGAGGCTAAAATTCTTGCACGGATGGACGAACCTTTTGCCATGGGACTGCTGGAAGACCGCAGCGCCGCGATGGTGAAAAAATATGCCCGCGGCATCCGGCGTTACTTGGAAGCGGTCAGACTGGAAGATATGCCGCCGGTTACCGGCGCGCTTTATCCATCCGGAGCAGTGAGCCTGTGGAATATCGGGCAACCTGCAAGCATGGTTTATAACTATTCTTCATCCATCGGTTTCAACCGCGATCTATTTCTGAAAAAACGGGAAAAGTATCTCTCCGATGAGCGCGACCTGAATGTATCAGGTGAAATTCTGGGAACGCTGCAGAACTACACGGCGAATCCGTTAAGCCCGAAATATTGCGTCGGCGGTAACGGCTACACCCATTCCATCATCAATTACCGGAAGATTCTGATGCAGGGGCTGCCGGCATATAAACAGGAAATAGAGGCAGGTCTATGCAGTGCAAAAACTCCGGAGCGGTGCGATTTCTACGCCGCAGTGCAGGAGACTTTCAACGCTATCATGGTGTTTATGCAGAAATGTATAAATAAGGTGAGAAGCGGTGACAATAAACAGCTGTCGGAAGCGCTGGAAGCTGTATCGCAACGTCCGCCGGTAAGTTTTTATGAAGCAATCGTACTGCTTAATTTTGTGTATTATCTTGACGGCTGTGATTCGGTCGGCAATCTGGATGCGGTACTCTCTCCATTCTTCACCAGCGATTCCGTTGCCGGTAAGATTACCGATGATGAAGCTGAAAAACTGTTGTCCGCATTTTTCTTCAATATTAATGAATGTTCCGGCTGGCACATGATTCTAGGTAATAAAAGCGCGGACGAGCATTTTACCGTGATCTGCCTGAAGGCGATGAAATATCGCCGTCCGAATGCCGGATTAAAAATCGCTCAGGAAACAAGTGACGCGGTATGGAACGCTGCCTTTGACTGCCTGGCGCAGCAGACCGCCAACCCGGCATTTTATAATGATCCTGCATATCGCGCCGGAGCGCTGACCCATGCCGGCGTCAGACCGGAAGACCTGGATGATATCGCTTACGGCGGGTGTACCGAATTCATGGTCGCGGGTAAATCCAACGTCGGTTCGATTGACTCTGGAATCAATCTGCTGGAAATACTTGACGGCATGATGTCCCGCATTATGTCTCATGACCGGTTCGATGATTTTTTAACTGAATTCAAGGAGACTATCCGCAGGGAAATTAAACAGGTTGTTGCGGAAACGAATTTGAACCAGCAGACCAAGGCATTATACCGTCCGCAACTGCTCCGTTCGCTGTTTATTGACGACTGTCTGAATAACGGGTTGGAATATAATGCCGGCGGCGCACGCTA
>CAIMFA010000124.1 GCA_903840185.1 uncultured Lentisphaeria bacterium
GCCTCGCATGCAGCCCATGCCACGACGGTCAATTCAGCAGTCAGAGGACTCATCTGAGGGATGTAATACATATCCGTTCTTTCGCCATGAAGTTGCTCTATGAAAGCGAATTCCGGGTGTTCTGCCTTTATAAATTTTTCGTAAGCATCTCCTTCTTTTTGTTCAGGAATGTCATATAAGTCTTCACTATGAAGATGAGTTTCGTATCCTAATTTCTCGAAACACGGATTCGTATGGAATTTGCCTATTCCAAAGGTTCTGTATCCAATAGACTTCATTGCCATTGGCAGATATGGTCCGCTTCTTTGCATTATGCCATCTGGCAGACCTGGAATTTTCTCTTCAGGCGGTCCATTTTGGAAGATCCCTATAGTTTCAGGTTCGCACCCGGTGTGTACGACATAGCGGGCGGGCATGCACACAGGGCATGTGGAGTATGCTTTAGTAAATGACAAACCTCTTTTTACAAGTCTGTTGAGATTGGGAGTATGAATGAGACTGTTGCCAAGCGCCGCAATAGTATCGTAACGCTGCTGGTCGGTCATGATAAAAAGTACATTCGCCTTGTCCATCATTTCATCCTAAAATTAATATATTTTACCAAGAATGTGTTGAATGCTGACAAACAACTCGTTCATTAGTTTTGTATCATAATGGAAGCGGTCGTTTCCTGCTTGCATATAATTACCCAGAGATTGAAATTGATAGGCAATACGCATATTGTATTCTTTTGCGACTTCGGCATATTGCTGGAATTGTTCAAAACTTGTCCAGTCATTACGTGAATGCAATACCAGCGGCCGAGTTATTCGCGGCATAAAATCTTCGGCGTTAAGTTGCGAGAAATGAATGCCTGCAATTATCGTATTTTCCATAACTATGGAAAGCTGCTGACTTGGATCACCGCACGAATGGAGAAAAATAGGTCCGAACTCTTGCGCAATCGCCTGATATATCGGCAACGTTAAGCTGAAACTGTCCGGTCCAATTGTGACGATGACGTCTTCTCCAACTCCGATCCCGTTTCCGGGGGGACGATGTGTGTAACTCATCGCATAACTGATTTGGCATTGCTCCGGGCCGATGATTGCCATTTGCTTGCGGATATACCAGATATAGGCGACTAAGATTTTTTCTAAAACCCGGATAATTATTTCAGGCTCATCCAGCAGTGCCATATAAAAACCAGTGCTGTCCCACATGCAGCCCAGAGTTTCCAGCGGCCCCTGCGGGGTATGAATATTAATGGGAATGCGACCGGCAGTTTCTTCCTTGAAAAACCTTAGCGTCTCAAAAACCATATCCATATAGCTGTGTTTCGCATCCGGGGCAAACGGGGGAAGATTTTTCACGTCTTCGGGCGTTTCCAGGAACTTTTCAATCATATACATGTCACCCATATAAATATGTTCGCCACCGAATGCTTCCGCCAGGATATAAGCCCCGGAATCCAGAGTCAATACCGGAAGATAATCATCATCAATATCCCCCATTTTAACTATATCGTCAAGCATTGTAATCAAAAGTTTCCGACGGTCATCAAGCGTATGATGCACAGGATGGCCTGCCCCGTCGGCGTAACGCCCTCGATGCAAAGCTACAGGCGGGTAGGTAAATGCAGTATTTAAGTTCCACAAATCCCGCCATCTCAGGCGATTTTTTTCCAGCCGTGATTGAGGATATTTCTCATCAATCTTATCCAGTAACTCTTTAATTTTAAGATTCATTGCGTTTCCAAGTTTTATCTGAATAACTCTTTAATTTTAAGATTCATAACTTCTCCAAATACACTTATACCATGCGGGATCTCAATTCATTCCAGATACGCTGATCTTCAAGGGTCAGAGCCCAGAACGCCAGGCCGCGCATGGGATACTTGGCTATTACGTCAAATTTGGCTGACAGGCTTTGAGCATCTTCAAACCAGACTTCATGCTCATTCTTTGCTTCATCGCAATAGTGAAAGTATGGTTGTTTCATTATTTCATTCAACTTGATTTCGGCATTGTATTTTCCGGCTAGCTCCATTACCTGATTATAAAAAATATTGATGGTTTTGGATTTGTCGTTTAAATTCCAGTCAGTAGCATAGGTAGGCAGACCAATCACTAACTTTTCTGAGGGTATCACGCTGCTGGCATAAACAATTATCGCCTCTGTCCAGGCTGCGGTGGATACCGGACCGGGATCATTGTAGGTGTAGGCAAAATGATACTGGTCATAACACATTATGTGCATAATATCGGCATATTGCGATAATGGACGCCAGTCCTGAGCGCTTGCGCCAATCGACCATGGATCATCCGGACGTACCTTGGGGTGCAAATCGATTGAAAGCAGGCGGCCGCTTTTATGAAGCTCGTCGGCTAATTCCTTGACGAAATCAGTAAAGGCAAAGCGGCTCTCCAGTGGCAGAAACTCATAATCTACATCAATGCCTTTAAAATCGTTCACATTAACATATTCGGCAATTTGCAGGATGTGCCTATGCCTTATAATTCTATCATGTATGATCTGATTGACGATTCGATGATCTCCGGCAAGCAGCGGGAACAATGGCAGATTTTTCTCGTCAGCCAGTCTTTTGAGTATTCCTGTTTTTTTACTGCCATCAACGACGCTGCCATCCGCAGCACAACCTAATGTGCACGGCATAAGAAAAGCAAAAAGGTCTCCATTCTTTTCAATAGTAGCCAGACTATTTTCAAAAGCTAGATTACCTGTTGCCCCGTCATGAGATTCCGCAATCCATGGCGTAATCTCCATTTTGTTTTTGAATTTTAACATTTCTTTCCCTTAGATTACTATGATTTATTTTGAGACATACTAAAACAGAGTATGCCGTTCTTTTCGATTCTGAAGACAATTCCTGCCCTGACTCTAAGAATTTAATAATTCCTTGCCGCCATCCTGTCTCCAGCATATCCGCAGATTAGCTGAAGATTATTTAAAGCGAGAACCGGGGTCTCGCAAAGTCAGTACGCCTGTGTGACAGTATAAAGATATCGCGAGGTGTAGAGATTGGGCAGCAAATCTTTTGAGCTACAGCTCTCCACATGTCCATCGACAAAACCAAAATTGGTCTTTCCGGGATGGTTGGTAAAATTGGTAAAA
>CAIMFA010000125.1 GCA_903840185.1 uncultured Lentisphaeria bacterium
AGTAACACCAAAATAAGGGGAATCCACGCATTCCACCAGAGAAAGTATTTCTTCTGAATTGTAATCAATATGATTTTCCACCGCGATCCTGACTCCGCAGTTTTCCGCTCTTTTTACGGCTTCCTTGAACCATTTAGAAAGTATTTTCAATTGAGGGCCGTGCGGATGAAAGTGGTATTCAAAATTACTTGCCACCACGCGGATTACGTCAGCTCCAATCATTCCTGCGAATTCAATGTGTTCAAGCATCTCCCTGAATTTCTCCTCATTAGCGCCCGCCTCAAGTCCGCCCGGATGCCCCCATGCATAAACTCTTTCAAAGTCATACTCGTCAAGCATGGCCTTAATTTCCCTCATGTAAGCTTGGTCATATCCAGGGAAAAAGCATGTTTCCAGAGAGACCCCGTCCACATCCAGTTCCTTGGCACGCCGGAGAAAATCCTCTAGTGTCCATTGTTTCTCCGGGTCTGGCGTACCGGGATAAATTTCACCGAAATAGCGGTGATAGGAATAGCTGTCAATCCCGACTTTCACTTTTACCACCCCCTGCATATTGCTTCATCATAGCAGTCGCGTTTACCATTTGATATAATCACGGGACTTCTGATATACTGCCGGAATATCCCGGTAAATGTCCAGCATTTGGCAATAGTATTCCTGGCGTTCGGGGCAACGTTTCACCGGATAAGCTTCCAGTGCATCGGCAAAAAGCTTTGGATCGCTTGTCGCCAGAGCATCAGCCTGAAGCGTTTGAAACTCGGACAGACTGCTGATCAATCCATGAAACGGCGCCGGCACATACAGATCATCAACCGGCGTGAATCCGTTCCCGCTGATATCCATGGTATATTCCAGCAATGCACGATCATCAAAACCCCTTACCGCTCCGTTATTAGGAGCGCTTGCGGCGATCCGCAGCGTCGGGCCGCCCAGCAGCGCTTCCGCGACAGGATTGATCACATCGTGGTTGTTGATGCCGAAGAGAGTATTCCCGGTATACGGGGCTTGCCAGATACCATCATCATTCCGGTTAATTTCGGCGGCAAACCCGGCAAACTTCCGGTCTATTTCCGAATGTTTCGCTGCTGTCACCGTTTCAATATCCAAGCCTTCCATAGATGTCACATATTCAGCATCCCACTGTTTGACCACGTCCCAGAACAAATGCCCGAGTCCGTCGCCTTCCGAGGAGAAAATCATTTCCCGGAAACGGCGATACATCCGCACAAGCATCCATAGTCCTTCAGTCAGGCGATTGGATCCGTCTATCCCGGGCGGTGCCCATTTTGGATCCAGTACATATTCGTCAAGCACGGATCGAAAATCACGGCCTCCTATTGTGCCGCGCAAAATAAATGCGAGGTGATTGACTCCGGCGGAGATTGCGTTGATTGAATTATCGTGCTCCAGCCGTCCCGTCATCCGCGGCAGATCCCACTTGTGGTTGTGGAATCCTTCACAGATGCCGAGAGCCTTTATTTTCGTGTGCAGGTTCACCAGTCCGCTATATACAGAAACCGGATTAGCGAAAATCAGCATCAAGGCATGGGGACAATATTTTTCCATCGCCCGTGCGAACGACAGTATCATGCCGCCGCCCCGCATCGCGAGAAAAGCACCGTTGATAGACAACTGGTCTGAAAACAGAAAATTATGCTTCAGCGAAAGCCTGGCACTCAGCGTCCGGCTCGGCTCACGCTCAATCTCCATAGTCACATACAGGATGTCCGCGCCTTCCAGGCCTGTTGCCAAATCTGCCGTCCATAACACCCTGCATGGGGTCTTTTTAAATTCCGGACAGCGCATAATCATCCTTCCCACCGCCTCCGCACGGTCAAGTTTCAAATCAATCAGCCTGATACTGCCGTTTTCAAAAATCTTCCGATTTTCCAGCAGAGATCTCACAATCGGCAGTATCCGCAAAGATCCGCCGCCGACAAATGCAATGTTCATTGATAAATTTCCTTAATGTTTAATTTGAACTTAACCGGCGGCGCCGGGATTTTTTTGTAATGTAGCGCGGGCATTCCTGCCGGCGAAATGTCAGACAGGAATGTCTGACCTACATTAATTAAATACAAATTCCCTGTACGATTGGATTAGTTCTCAAAAACTATCAGCGCATAGCCTTTGAAAAACGGAACATCCACGCAGATATAATTATCTTTTATCGTAAATGGCAGTGCTTTGCCTTCCGGCGCCAGATAGACTTTGGCGGGAGGCGCGCCGTCCTGCCGGAGCGCAATTTTCGCATCCGTTACAGAGCATGGCTCTTCGATCATTTCGACATGCTTGCCGCGCATTTCCGGTACATAGGCCAGCAGATGAACCATCCAGCGTTCAGACTGTCGCGTTACTGTCGCCCGTCCGAATGACGGCAGATTCTCTGCTTTCAGCAATGGTTCCGGCAGGAGTCTGGACAATACCTCCCGCACAATGTATTTCATATACGGGTATGCGCTTTCATTATAAGCCGCAAAAACCGGGAAGGCGAAATAGGCAACGTCCTGATGCAGAATAATGGCGGGTTTCGCTGTCGGTTTGTCCGGCGGCGTGTAAGCGTAAACACAACTCCCGTCAAAGCCCTGGTTGTAATACGGATCAATTACCTCCGCCAGCGTTCCGGCGCCAGTGGAATTCTTTACCAGCAAACCTTTACAGTAGGTTGCCAGCGGCATGGGCGGCAAGTCCTTGAAAAAGTCATAATCAAGTTGCAGACAGACCGGGTCGACCGGGTCTTCGCCGAGGTACTCGATTCCCCATTCCGGCATAGCAAACGCCGTACCCTGTTCATTTAATCCAGAACGCCCGCTGGCGATGATCTTGCCGCCGCCGCTTGCAAAACGGCGCAGAAACTCAGCAGTTTCTGGACTGACAACTGTTTCATCCGGCAGCACTAACAGCTTGTAATTAAATATCTTCTCCCATTCGGAGACAATGTCAAATTGACATTTCAGTTCGGCCAGCATGCGAGTCGCGCCGTCAATTGCCGGACTTGCCATCATCCGCTCCCAGTGCGGTTCAAAGAATATGGCAATGTCCGTCTGCGACTTCGCGCCGTCATACCACGCTTCGTATTTCTGCGCGGCGGAATATACCTGGCGGGCCAACTGGAATTCCGCAACATTGATATCGCCGCGCGGATGAAAATGACTGCCGATATTCGGGCGCAGACCGTTCGCCAGCGCATGAAAACAGTCATATTCCAGACTGGCTGGAGTGCGCAAGCCGCCGAAATCGCCCCAACTGGTATGGAACCTGCCGGTCATGTGCAGCGTCGGTTTGCCGAAGTTGCGCAGATAACGGGTGCAGACCGCCAGATTGTCGTAACCCCAGCCTCCGGTAGGCAGGCATTCCAGATCGAGATAGTCCGATATCTCCTGCTGAACCACTGGCGAAAAGCCGTTAAAGAATAAAATAGCGTCAGGTTTAACTGCCTTGATGGCGGCGATCAGCTTCCGCGCCATCGCCAGATTGGAACGCCCCGACAATGCAAACATTTCTTTCCAGCTGCGCCAGTCAACGCCTTCTTTTTTAGCGATGGACATGCAGTCCGGACAGATACAGGGTTTGGGGTTCATGCAGTCAAAGAAAAACCCGGACACCGGATAGCGTTCAAGAACCTCCAGCGCCATGCTGATAACGTGATCGACATAACCGGAATTGGACGAACACATGGTCATAAATCCGGCATTGTCTTGCTTGGCGTTGAGTGCATAAGTCTTTCCGTCTGGCGTAATTCTGGTCCAGTCGCGGTGCAGCATCCCTTCCTCATGGCTGATCCCGGCGTTGATATAAGCATTGAGTAGTATCTTGTTTTTACGGCACTCTTCCGCCAGTTCGCCGAACAGGTCGCGCCGCAATGTCGGATGCCTGATCCCGATCTTCGTGTCATAATAGGCGAACCCCTGATTGCAGCGGGCATGAAAAGTCAGGAAATCCACCCCGCAGCTTTTGACTTCGGCGACAAATTTCTTCGCATCAAAATTAGCGCCCACATCCGGACAGGCTTTCATCGTGTGATTGTCAAAAAATAAACTGTACTTAAAATCCAACATTTTTAAATCCTTTATTTAAAATTAAGCCGTGGGATGCTAAAATATTCCCGATAGGCATTGACCATTGCAAAATAGTTTTGTATTGGAACACTGTCAGTGATGGCATTACTGGCTGTGAGGAGATGTCCACCATTTCCCATTCCATCTTCGAGGCATTGAATAACCACGTTCCGTATTATGTCCGGAGAGGCAAAACTTAATGTGTTGCCACAGTCCAGATTACCCAGAAAGGTGATTTTTTCTCCATATATATTTTTTAATTTCTTCAATTCCATTCCCGCATGCAAGTCTATCTCCAAATATCCGTCAACTCCTGAGCCTATGAGAAAATCTTCTATAACGCTCCAAAGATTGCCGTCACTTGCATTAATTGCATATGCGTCAGCAAGGTGAATTTTGGCGGAAAGCTTTTTCAGTTCAGGCATTATAAATGTTCTGTATGATTCAGGAGATATTAAAGGGCGGTTGCCTGCGAAATCTCCGCCTATGCCGATCAATTTTATCTGATGCTTAAAATATTCATCAATACGTTTTTCACAGTATTCAGTGGCAATGGAAAAATGCTCATGGGCGGCTTGCGGTTCCAAAAGCATGGTCTGCATAAGGTCAATATCCGTCCACACTCCGTGTGAATATGCGGGAGCAAGTATCGGCAGGTCAATGCTTCTATTTTTCATTTCTTGCTGAAGAAAATCATAAATAAGAAAAGAATGTTCTGAAATTTGCAACGGGAACTCTCGCTTTTTATGATTTCTGCGAACTACTATTGCCACGGGATCATCCGCATCTGAAATATTATTATCCGGCAATGTATTTATTTTCGATGGAGGCGCTTGATTGGGCAACTGATAAAGCATATCATGCCCGAAAAATTCTGCAATATCCAATCGGTCAATCGCCAACTGACGGACAGAATTTTCCCATCCCATTTCATCAACGCAGTCATCCCAATGGAGAAACGACGCAGGCCTTCCCAAAATAAAACTGGTTAATTTTTCAGAGTCCAGAACATATTCCCAAATGGGCGTTCGATCCGGCTGCTTATGGTTGAACGAATTAGTTATTCTTTCTCTTGAAGTCATACAGCTTCCTTTTTTGCTTAGCACAATATTTTAAAACTGAAACTCATGAAAGTAATTTTATGAACATTACAATCATGCTACATTTTCGAATTCATATCCTGTTTGCTGCTGTTGCCGCCGTATACGCATCCTGGAGCGTCTCCTCCTCTGGACGGACGGGATCCCATACGGTTCCTGCGAAGATCGCAACGCTTGGCTGGATTTCGGCCTCGAAAAGACCGTCCTCAACAAGGGCGCAGACCGTCATCTTGCCCTGATGACACTTAAGCATCTCCCGATAATAAGCGATTGCGGTTTTGTAGTAGGTTAACCACAACACGTTGACTTTATCCCAATACCGACGCTTAACATCTAGCCGCTGACGTATTGCCCAGGCCCCTCTCTCGCCTAGAATGAACGATTCATGATTCTCAAATTCCGAGTCCCATTCTAGGCAGGTCCACCCCTTTGGAACAATGGCAAACTCGTCCTTTCCGCCTCTCAAAGCCGCAATTTTTTTCGAATATTCCAGAGTTTTTTTCGGGGTGTCTACCCACGTCTCCGGCTTTTTGTATGATGCGTTTTTCGTGCAGGCAAGGTTGTAGGTGAAAGGAATGTCCCCGGCATCCTCCCAAACGATTGTGACCCGAGGATCTAAACCTGACAGATCAGCGTATCGGTCGCCGATCGAGGTAGCGTGTAAGCCGAACTGGATCAGCAGTCTAGGATACTTAGACAACAACTCGACAGCCGTCTCGTTCACCAGTTCTTTCGCCGCCGAAGCTACGCTGACGCTCCCCTTAACCTTGTCGGAATGCTCGGTAAGCGTCTGGAAATAAATGCCGTCAATCCCGAGCCTGGCGTAATTACGCTCGTATTTCCGGATGACCTCGCAGCGAATCCTGTCTCGGTCAACCCTGTTGTTCAGGTCAAGTTCGTCCTTGCCCCAACCCCACTCGAATCCAAGGATAACCTTGACCCCTCTGGAATGGGCGTGGGCGACCACATCCCGGATATTTACGGGGAGTTCATCGTTCCAGATTGTCAGCATGTTCATCCTCAGCCTGGCCATATTGTCAATAAAACGCCGATAGTCATATATCACGTAACCCCACGTCCAAATGCCTCGGTTGGCGATTTTCGGACGTTCGGACACTGAGAAGAACGGCAGATAGTCAAGGTGCTCCCTGACCTTCGCGGGATTAGGAGGCGCGACAAAATTTTGCAGGATTGTCAATCCGATACGCTCGACACCATATAGTACTCCGGCCGCATCGGCACCAACGACTGCCACAATCCTTGAGACAGGATTCCATGGTGATTCCATGCACTTCAGCGTATATCCATCCGAGCCTTTGGGCTGTTCAATTAGTCCTTTTTTTATCAATTGAGCAGCAATCGGGTTGTTTTGCTTTGTGCCGACAACAATCAAATGCCCATCTAGCTTTTCCGGAGCCGAGGCTCCATTCCTATCCGCACCCTCGACCCGCATCACGTATGGAAGATATGACTGAAAATATCTTTGCGCCTCTTCTACGGCGAACTTCTCCACATCTTCGTATGATCCGTAAAGCAGACTCCACCGCGTTCCTTCATACCTTTTTTTCATCTATATTTTCCTATTTATTCGCAAGCTTCAGGTTGTCCAGGAAGATGACGCGGTCGCTCGTCGCCTTTCCCTTCCCTATGTAGAGCAAAAAGCTTTTAGCTTTTGTCAGATCAATCTTCTTCCCTGCTTCGATTAAATTCGCCAGAGTGACACCTTTGTTCCAGCCGGGCTTCAGATACAGTGAGCTGTAAAATGCATTGTCGTCCGCCGCAAGGCGGAATCCCATCTCCAGCGTCTCCGATCCTTCGACGAATATGTCGGCCTTGAAGGCGGCGAAATTCGACCAGTCCGACAGGTCGCCGACTTTTACGGTTATTCCCAAAAAGTCATCCGACTTCTTAAATTCCAGACGAAGGGAGGTATCCCCTTCGCTCGCATTTTCTTTGACGAAGCCGGCAACGCAAAGCGGTCCGGTCGGCTTGAATGAAGGCGTATCCTGCGGCCCCTCGAAAGAGCTGAATAATACGTCATTGCTTTTTCCCGCCAGTGTGACCGTCCCGAATTTCTCAACGTCGTGAAACCCTCTTATAAGGAGAGGCGACCATGTTTGCAGTTGCATCGCATTGTCGTTCGACTTCAAATAGCGGGACCGGCAGAAGTTGGCGATGAGCGACGCCCCGTCCTTTGGCTCGAACTTCATCGCGTTGAATGGGATTGCCATTTCTACAACCCATGAGTCATTATTTATTTTCACCGCCACCTCGGCGCCGCTGTTCCATGATGGGTCAAAACTCTTTTGTCCCTCAAGCGTTTTTATCGCGATATCCGTCATCACTCGTGCTGGATTAACTATAAAGTGGTAGTAGGTGCTTCTATCGCCGCTGGGGTTGATGAATATCTCGACCGAACTGTCTTTCCAGATATCCGGATCATCCTGCTTGCGCTGCTGGAACTTCATGTCCCGTATCTTGTCGTCAAAACACTCGAATGCGAGATAGAGTTTATCCTTCGACCAAAGCGTCCTGACGATGGTTTTTACTTTTAGTTCCTGCATTTTAACATAAGGTGTCAGGAACATCTTGGTCGCTTTCGTCCACGCCGTCTCGTCGAGAATGCCATCTAGCCGGATATCTCCGTCAGTGACGGGCGCTGCATTGTGGCGGATGTTGTCCGGGGTTATCATCGGCATCGTTTTCAGATAGTCAATCCGCTTCTGAACAAAAGGCGCTGCTTTTTCGCGAGCTTTCTTTGACATGAATGCGTCAATATACGCTTTCCAGTCAGATTCGTATTCCGCGAGTACCTGTGCGCGGTCAAAAGGATAGGATTCGCCGCCAGCGCAGAAAGTTTTCCTGAGGGAAGGCTCAAGATGTAGAAGTGAGGAGTCAACCGGTATTCGTTCGCGCAGAACCCGCGCCTTGTGGAAGGTGTCCGTGCCGCAGGCGGTTTCCGCATCTTCAAGCATCTTCCTCGCCGTGACGAAGAACTCCAGATCTAAATAGGCCTTGTAATATTCGTCTCGATCCAGCTTTATCAGCTTTTGCTTGCATCCGTCCTGGCGTTTTTCCATATATAAAAGCAGTTCCCGCATCTTACCTGCCGCCGGACCGTAATAGCCATTGAAAAAAGTATCAAGCAGTTTCTTTTCGTTCCGCTGCGGATCCTGCACGAGCTTAAGTCCAAGCCAGACTCGGAGGGGATTGAAACTTTGCAGGTCATCACACGCGTAATCATCATTAATGCAAAAATCCTCGGTCTGGGCGAATATTGATTTTACGCCGTTTTTCTGGAAGTATTCAAGATCAGGTTTCAGGCAGGAGATATTCACAAAAGGGGCGTAGAATCCCGGAGCATGCCCTTTGAACATCCGCCAGTAGTCCCATACCGCCATATTTTTGGAGATGCGGCTCCACGGTTCGAACAGATCACGCATTTCCTTGTTATAATCACTTGCGAGAGGGCGGAAAAACTCCGACATCCCATAGTTGTCGCACCAGCGAATCATTACATTG
>CAIMFA010000126.1 GCA_903840185.1 uncultured Lentisphaeria bacterium
ACATATTTGGTCTTGCCAGTTCTTTTCGACTCTGTAGCCAATATATGCCTGAGTTATAATAACCAAAACGAAACCCAATAGTATAAAGCATAATAATCTTTTATTTTTCATGAATATTATCTCAGGATATTGTTACTTTGTGCTTAAATATATATAAATCTCATCTTCATAGTGTAACATAATGGCGAATAATAAAAAATCGAGACCATCAAAATAACTTCGTCAACATATTTAACATGGATAGGCAGGATATACAGATAGAGTACCAAAAGCATCCCTGCTTGTGGCTTCCCGTTAAGACCGCTCAAGCTGGAAGCTTGAGGTACTTTTCAAAATCCTGTCCATCCTGTTCATCCCTGTTAAAATGTATCGGGCTGTATCAGAGTACAAATTCCAGGAAATTTTCAGTGGAAATCACTTTATATTCGGCCTTTTCATAGGCGTTGCGCCAGGCGACAGGGGCGTTCAGCTTTTTCGATGAATACTTGAATTCATAGCCGAAAAGATTGCCGTCGCGCTCTTCCACCAGATCAATTTCCTGCTGGTCATAGGTGCGCCAGAAATAGTTATTGGCATGAATCCGGCTGTAAACCTGTTTTTTAAGCCGTTCGACAAAGAGAAAATTTTCCCATAGCGCACCGGTGTCGTTTCTCAGCTTGAGCAGGTTGAAATTATTGATAACCGCGTTTAAAATGCCGTTGTCATAAAAATAGTAGCGGCAGGTTTTAGATACTTCCTTGCGCAGATTGCGGGAGAAACCGGTAAGCTTGCGGATAACAAAAGTCTTCTCCAGTAAATCCAGGTAGCGCTCCACGGTCGGCCTGCTCATGCCCAGTGCGCCGCCGAGTTCTGAAACAGAGACTTCCCTGCCGATCTGCAAAGCCAGCATCGTCAGCAGATCATGCAGTTTGCGCGCGTTGCGTATCTGGTCAAAAGCCAGAATGTCCTTGAACAGATAGTCGTCCCGCAACTCAATCAGCAGTTCCGCTTTATCCGCGAAACCCGGAGTCGTCAATATTTCAGGGTAGCTGCCGTAAACCAGCAGTTCCTCCAGCCGCTGCCGCAATACCATATTTCCCGAATTGTCCGCAAGTTCCATGGCGGCGACAGGGAACAGCGTCAGTGTGCGCTTGCGTCCGGTCAGCGGCTCCCCGATATGTCCGGCGAGTTCGAATGAGGACGAACCGCTGGCGACCACTTTGACTTCCGGCAGATGGTCAACCAGCAGTTTCAAACCCAGTCCGACGTCCGGGATCGCCTGGGCTTCATCGATCACGACCAGATCATAGGAAGCAAACGAGCTGCGGATAACATTGATATCATTCGAGGTAAATACTTCCCGCACAGTGCGGTCTTCGCAGCTGCCGAAAAAACTTTTTCCGGTAAAACCGGCGACCAGTTCTTTCAGCAGCGTAGTTTTACCGGAACGGCGCGGCCCGTACAAAGCCAGCACCTTGCCGCCTTGCAGTAACTCCGGCAGTTTGTCGTGATAATACCGCTTGATATTCATAATCAGGGCCTCTTAATATTTTTCTGTCCATATAATAATATTGCGAAAATGATAAAAATTCAAACCATAAGTTATAGTTTTTAGCTAAATTATGTAACTTATACTTGCCGTATTTAGCTAAATTATATAACTTATACTTACCGTATTTAGCTAAATTCGGTAATTTTGAAGTAAAATAGTACCGCAAGCATCCTGCTTGCGATTTTCTCAAGCTGGAAGCTTGAGGTACTTTAAGAAATCCTGTCCATCCTGTTCATCCCTGTTGAATCTGCTTTCACGAATCCAAAGCGGCGCAGGGTCGCCGCAGTCCAAAGATTGCT
>CAIMFA010000127.1 GCA_903840185.1 uncultured Lentisphaeria bacterium
CGACAACCTGCGCGATCAACATGCCCCAGACCGCGCCTTTTATCCCCATCAGCGGGATGAAGAGATAGACTAAGGTGAAATTGATAGCCGCCAGTCCCAGATTGCAGCACAATATGTAAACAGTCAGATTCTCGCTTATGGTCCAGCAGCTGGCTGCGATTCCGATGCAGACAAAAAATATCAGCCAGGCGTAAAGATGAATAATATCCCCGGCCGCCGCATATTTTGCTCCATACAGGATATGTATTATGAATCTGCCGGAAAGGCCGAAACTAAGCGAAATGAAAATTCCTGTCCAGACCATCAGAATATAAAACTGCTGCATCCTGTGCATATAGTGCATCGGGGAGATTTTTTTGGCGTTGATGATTGCCGGGAAAAATGAAATCTTGATCACCATCGGAATAAAATAAAATAATTCAACCAGTCTGACTGCAACGGAATAATTGCCGACGGCATTGTTATCAGCCAGCAGTTTAAGCAGAACTTGATCTATGCGGATGCATATAATGTATGCCATGCCGGTCAGCATCAGCGGCCATGAGTTTTTCAGCAGGAATACCGCCAGATGCGTCTGGAATTTCCATTTGATCAGAGAACCCCGTTTCATAAAATAAAAAGCGACGTAACAGACCGCGGTCAAAATCATATTGCCGGCTTCAAGCCAGGCAAAGTAAATAAGCGGAACCTCCAGCCAGGCGCAGAGAAACCGGAGCAGGGATATGACACTCCAGGTTATGATTTGCGAAATCGCCACATATTTTGACAATACTTCCGATTGAAAATATAAATCAATCGTCTGGAAAATTTGAAAAAGATAACCGCCTGAAATGATTAATACGATCAGCTTGGTATTCATATCGCTGGTGGTGAAATACAAACTGATAATCACCAGAATCATCATCAGGCAGAAGCCGGTTGCCTGAAGTCCGAATGCAGTCCCCATGACCGCGTTACGCCGCCGTGGGCGCTTTACCAGCTCGCGAATAAGAATCTGGTCAAGCCCCAGATTTACCAGGATCGAAAAGATCGCGGCGAAGCTGATGGCGTAATTCAGAATACCAAAATTATCCGGGCCCAGTTTTCTGGCGACATACACCCCGACAGTAAAGCCGACTGCCATCCGGAACACTTTTTCCAGAAGAAGCCATGACATGTTAAAGCCATAGCGTCGCACTCCATCATGCGCCGCAGTCGCACGGAACAGATTTTTCAACATGCCGTATTTATGTCCAATAGGCGTCATGTATTCCTTGCGTCCGGGGTTGCGACAACCATACAGCTACTGCCGAACAGGATGGTACTGCCTTTGCTCAACCGCTTAATTTCCCGGCGCCATACCAGATTCAGCAGATTTGAGGAAATTTTCCCTTGATTATGGTACATACTCACGTTGTGTCCTTTGGATATTTTAAGCCATTCCGGCAGTACGCGCAGCAGAAATTGCGGGAGCGGCAGAATTGAAAAAAAGTATGTTTTATATAATACCTTGAACCCGCAGCGTTCAAGTAAGTTGCATAGCGATTTTAACGTGTAACGGTGATAATGTCCGCTATAGTCATCTATGGACGACCATAAGAATTTAAATGCCGGAACTGTGACATAAAGCCTGCCGTCTTCTTTCAATAACGTTCTGACAGTATTCAGAATACAGGTTTCATCAGGCAAGTGCTCTATTACGTCAAACAGGCAGATCCCGCCAATCCGGCCTGGTTTAAAACCGGCATCCTCCAGAGTTGCGTGAACAATGTTCTGTACGCCGCGCTTTCTGGCGTTCGCAACCCCTTGAATTCCCGGCTCCACCAGAACTGCTTGAAAACCTTCATCCTCAAGCCGTTTGGTCACATAGCCGTTGCCGCCGCCGACATCGATAATAATGCCGTCTGAATGATGTTTCCTGAACGTTTCTATAATGCAATTGTTCCGGTGCGCAAACCAGAAACTGTCATTTTCCATATTAAAACAGATATCATGAGAATCTTCCGGATAACTGATGTCCGCATTAAAATTAACGCTCCAGATGCCGTCTTTCTGCTTGAGTACCGGAGAATAATCAGATAAATCTATACTCGGCATAGGTCGATGCCATCCATTTTCTTTTCTAACGCTTTTCCAGTAGAGTTTCCGGTCATGCCGCAGCATGATTTTCACTATAACGTACATATATGCCGGAATCACTGCTATTTGCAACGGGATTAACAGTATGGCAATCGGACCTCCATTCCATGATAATCCCAGGAATATTATCTGGATTATATTTAATGGAAAAAACAACCATGACAAAATTAATCCTGAAAAAGTACTCGAAAAAGAAAGAAAATAAATTATGACAAAAAATACTGTTAATATTGCGGTTCTTATTTTTGATACATCTGGTCTGCTGTGTGAAAACCGCATTCCGCATAACGTCAACAGCGGGACTATGCTGCTGGCGGAAATTACGATCAGCCACGCCCAGAATACATCTCCCGGATATTGCAGCCGCAGGCTGGTACCCTGAAAACTGCAACCTGGACAGGCCACTACAATTGAATTTATAACTCCGGCAAACATTATCTCATTCAGCTTCCCAGTAAAGCACTAAGGCATTTTTTCAAGCTCTTCCGCATCAGCTCTGTCTTTCAGGCGACTGGAAGATTTTTTAGCGTTAATCAGGTCATTTTTTGAAATGAACAGCACATTGAATTCTTCCATTTTGCCTGGAACTGCATTTTTGAAAATTTCCGCCACCGGTTGAGAGCTTACGGATGTCAGCAAGTCAATCTGGTTCGGCTGGACTCCAAGAGTTACGGCGGTGCCTTCCCGCAGAAAAGCTTCCAATGGAATGCCGGCTTTGCCGAATCCGAATTCATTCAGCGCCACCATTATTCTTTCCGCATTTGCCTTTGACGGATAAATAAGTATATCAAAATCCATTGTCAAACGCGGATAGCCGTGAAACCCGACAGCATGGCCTCCGCAAATAAGAAACTTGACTTTATGTTTCTTAAGCAGTTGCAGAAAATCTTTAAAATCTCTTGTTAAATCATTCATTTCAGTTTCATTTTATTTATTACAGCCACTCTTTTAATAGAGGGATTTTTATCCCATTGCAAATATTTGCGCTGCATTTGCAATACCATTGAAACACGTTCGTCGGGAGATAGTTTCTGGATGTCGCTTCTTCTTATTGCATCCTGATCTGTAACTTTTCCAATTCTGACAATTTTTTCCATAACTAATATTTCCGGTTTGAAATCCAAATTATTTTCCAGCATTGCAGGGTTCTGCGATATCTTCGTTCCATAATTCCGGCCGGGCAGTGATGAAATCGCGCATCAACTTTTTACATTCTTCGCTATTCACGATTTCGATCTTTACTCCGCGCGAGCGCAGCAGTTCCTCTTCGCCCATGAAGTTGACATTTTCTCCGATAACCACTTCGGGGATGCCGAAAAACAGGATTGCCCCGGTGCACATCATGCATGGCGACAGCGTAGTATAGAGCACACTTTCACTGTAAATCTTTGCCGGTTGACGCCCGGCGTTCGTCAGCGCATCCATTTCTCCGTGCAGTATCGGGCTGCCCAGTTGAACGCGCCGGTTATGGCCGCGTCCGATTATTCTGCCGTTGTACACCAGTACCGACCCGATCGGGATGCCGCCTTCTTCGAGTCCCTGTCGCGCTTCATCAATCGCCGCCTGCATAAATTCGTCTATCATTTTTTCTCCTCATGGAAAGTAGTCTGCACATTACAGAGTTTATCCATAATAAAATCCGCCAGTTCCCGATGTCCTGCCGGAGTAAGATGCATGTCATATTTGAAATAGCAATTGACCGTATTCTCAGGTTCAAAAACATAATATGGCACATTGCTGGCGGCAAACATGTTTCTCAGAGTTTCATTGCATATTTTAAAGTCATAGTCTTTATTATTATCTTTCCGCAAGGTTGTGAAAAACGGCGGCGTGATTCTGATGACGATCAGCCGGCCGGTTCCGGCTTTTGCAGTGTTTATAAAATCAATATATTCTTTCTGCAATATTTTCCAGGCGGTTGAATTGAAATAATCTTTCCGGTGAACCGCCATAACCGCTTTTATGGCTTGAGTTTGCAGTTTGTCTGAACCTGCGATATTCGCGACGAAATTTGATAGTCCGCACAGATCAATGATGCGGGCAACCAGGCGAGCCGCATGACTTTCGAGTAATTTCCATCGCAAGCCGCTCCCCCCTGAAGTGCTTGGTATAACTGCTCCGGTTATGGTTCCCGATGTGGGATTATTACTCAGCCCGATATAATCCGAGAGATCATTGTCGAAAAAAAGCAGGACAATTGGTGTACTCATCTCCGGTTTCAGTAATTCCAGACGTTTTTTTTCCGAAAAAATACCGTCGCCCGGCATTCCGGCGAGATAAACATTCCAGTTCTTTTTTTGTGCTATCCTGGAGCCGGCTGTATCCGCCGCATTCACCCCCCAGCCAAAACAGAATGAGTCGCCGAGTAGAATCAGGTCAGGCTTTTTCGCCGGATCAAACCCGGGGCAGTCGCGGTAGCCTGATGCATTGCCGGTAATCATAACATCAAATTCACGGCTGTACTGACGGCCTTTGACGCCGTCGCGGATAATACTGACGCCATTGCGTTCCGTAAACAGGTTATTGCTGAATCCTCGCGGCGGTTGCGGCCAGCACAAGCGCAGTCCGGCCTCCAGCAGTAATACTGTCAGAACTGGTATTAATATCAGAATCAGACAAAAGAGAAGTTTTTTCTTGCTTGATATCATTTGCCATTTAAAACTAAAGTTTTCCTGTTTTTTTGAACCTATCTACCGAACCTGAGTCTGACATTCGACTATGATTCGCCATTTTTCTGCCGTTGAGATGGAATTACGAAAAAAAAGTCGATTTTCTTCGGACTGCCTGGGATGGGGCCCCAA
>CAIMFA010000128.1 GCA_903840185.1 uncultured Lentisphaeria bacterium
GTGGCTATTGCGACCAGGATAAACAATATCAGCCCGATAAGAGAGCAGACTTTGATCAGGTAACGGGTTTGCTTTTCCAGCGGCGTGGATTGCTGCGGCGCGGAAAGAATATCCAGCCCGATCCTGCCATATTCGGTTTTCAAGCCGACCGCTGTTACTTCGATAATTGCCGTACCCTGGGTTACCGCTGTACCTGCATAGCAATAATTGCGGCGCCAGTGCGCTTCTTCATCTTCCGGACTGAGGTTGATTTTCTTCCAGACGACATCGGATTCGCCGGTTAGCGTAGATTCGTCCACTCCCAGGTCAAACATTTCAATAATACGTCCATCGGCGGAGATCTTTTCGCCTTCCTCCAGCAGCATCAGGTCGCCGACAGTCAATTCCTTGCTGTCAATGTTTTCGACAATACTGTTCCTGATAACCCTGACTTTGGGTGAAGACAAGTCTTTCAGCGCCTGCAATGTCCGGTCAGTGCGCCATTCCTGGAAAACATTGATTCCAACCATGAACGCAACAAAACCTATCATGATTGAGCCGTCTTTGGGTTCGCCAAGGATGAAATAAAGCATCGCAGTGCCGAACAGCAGCAGAAACATCGGTTCCTTTACTATCTCAAGCACTTTCCGGAAGAAAGTCTCTTTCTGCTCAGGAACCAGCTCATTTTTGCCGTGCACATTCTGGAGTTTGATTACTTCCTGACCGGACAGACCGGAATAATCATTTACGAATCCGTTAAATTTAGCCATCAATTCCTTTCCGGTACCGGGCATAAAAAATACCTGTAGTACCATAATTCTGTTAAAATCATAGTCCCACAGGTATTTCTTCCTGCTGCCGGAAACCCGGCCCAGCCCCATACATCAAACTGGATGTATCGCCTGCTCTATATAGTTTTTATTAAGTATCAAAATTCTCTGTTTAACTTACTAATATTATCATGCATATTTTGAAAAAATCAAGCCGGACTTGAAGAATTGTTTTAAAAATATCCTGCCGGATGCGGCCGATTAACTTTTGAGAAGACTGAGAAGTTTGAGAAGACTGGGAATAATGTTGAACCTTTTTATTTGATAAGCAGCCAGTATTGACATTAACGATTTTATCATTATATTCTATATATAGATTATATGACTATATATCAACTTATTGAAAATAGTATAGAATGCTTTTTCGGTAAAACAAATATTATTAAAGGCGGTTTGGGGTGGTATTGTAAAACAGCGGAATGGTGCGATTGTACCAGATAGCATTGTTTATAAATCATTCCTTTTTAATCAGTTGGCATCATGAAATTGGTGGAGAATCAGGAATAATGGCACATTTATGGCTGGAAGCGGAAGCTTTCGAAAAACTTGGCGGCTGGGTTGTCGATTCACAGACGATGTCGCAGATGGGATCGGCATATATTATGGCGCATGGCATGGGAATCCCCGTGGCTGATGCCGAAACGGTTTGCAATATCCCTGAAGCCGGACATTATACGGTCTGGGTACGTACTCGCGACTGGACGGCGGTATGGAAACGCGGCACCCCGGCTGGAAGATTCAATGTAATAGTCAACGGTACTGTTTTTCCTGAAATTATGGGAACCAACGGGACCGCATGGGCCTGGCAGAAGGCTGGAACTGTTAAGCTGGCGCAAGGTGAAACCAGAGTCGCGCTGCACGACCTGACTGGTTTTAACGGACGTTGCGACGCACTTTATTTTACCACTGACTCAGGTGAAATTCCGGAAAATGAGCCGGATAAACTTTCTGAGATGCGCAGAAACAGGGCTAATATTACCTGTGAAGATATGCCTGATGAATATGATCTGGTGGTTGCCGGAGGCGGTATTGCCGGTATCTGCACTGCTGTCGCGGCGATCAGGTCGGGGGCGAAAGTCGCGCTGATTCAGGACCGTCCGGTGCTGGGCGGCTGCAACAGTTCGGAAATACGGGTATTGCTTGGAGGATGGGCACATGTCGGGCCTTATCCAGAATTGGGCAATGTTATCTCTGAGATCGGACCGGTTGCCGGAGGTTTTATCGGCGGGAAAGAATTATACGAGGATGAACGTAAAGAAAATATTTTCCGGCTGTTTCCAGACAGTCAGTACACGCTGGCATTGAATGAAAGAGTCGTCAGCATTGATAAAGCGGATAATGATGCAAAGACAATTCATGCGGTAGTTACCTGCAATACCCGCAACGGTGCGGAAAAACGCTACCGGGCGCGGCTGTTTGCTGATTGTACCGGAGACGCTGTAATTGCCCGGCTGGCGGGCGCTGAAACCATGTATGGACGTGAGGCCGGATCTGAATTTAATGAATCGCTTGCTCCGGAAACCGGTGACCGGCAGGTCATGGGGATGTCGGTGCAGTGGTATTCGGAAAAGGCAGCGCAGCCGGCTTCGTTTCCGGACATCGACTGGGGGATCGAATTTACCGACGCTAATGCATATTTTATCCGCAGAGGAGAATGGGACTGGGAAGCCGGACAATACCGTGACCAGGCCGAAGAAGCTGAATATATCCGCGATTACGGGTTGATGGTGACATACGCCAACTGGTCGTTTCTGAAGAACCGTTCTGCACGGAAAGCTGAATGGGCGTGCGATACTTTGCAGTGGGTATCATTCCTTGGCGGCAAGCGCGAGAGTTACAGAGTGGTCGGGGACTATGTATTATCTCAAAATGATATTGAAAATCATACCGTCCATGCCGATGCGACTGGCGCGATGAGCTGGGACATTGACCTGCATTTCCCGGAGCCGGCAAATGCCCGGAATTTTAAAGAACCATTCCGTTCCTGCGCTTATCACCGGGGGATAGAAGCACCTTATCCGGTGCCGTACCGCTGCCTTTATGCGCGGGACGTAAAGAATCTGTTTCTCGGCGGACGTCATATCAGCATGTCGCATGTGGCGTTTGCCTGTGTCAGGGTTATGCGGACATTGGGGATACTTGGAGAAGTGATTGGGATGGCCGCTGGTATCTGCACTCGTGAAAAATGCTATCCGCGCGATGTTTACGCGAAATATTTTGATAAACTGGCTGCCATGATGAAAACCGGCATAAAACTTACTCCCTATCATGCATATGAAGCTGACGACGTGGAGAAATATCATTTCAAGGATTATGGTTTCATTCATATTTATCCGGCGCAAAATGATACGCCTGCGGATGAATCGTTAACATGTCAAATCAAAGCTTTGAACATCTCCCACAAGCACAAGACTGATTGAATGTCAGGGGACTGCTCATTATTCAAACATCTTTTTTATGTCATACATGGCCTGATAACTTATATCAAGATTAATCAATCCTTTTCGCGAACTGTCTAAATCCAGCGTAATATAAATCACCAGGGCCACCAGTAAACAGAAACCGATGACGATTGTTTTATTCAAATAATTCTCTTCAGTAGATAAATATCCGATATAAAAAACGCTGATCAAGGAGATTGCCAGTAGAAATAATACAATTGAATTCGGAACAGTTTCCTGCCGGCTGATGTTTCTGGATGTGGCAATGTCAAACATTGAATTCAGCGCAGGCACCATTTGCATGGATTGAAGATACATATCTTTATTTGCAGAAAGCCCTGTTACTTTTTTCCACAGCAGTTTTGCGTAAACATCAGCTTTGTCCAGTGATAATTTTATCAGCACGTTATCATGTCCTGATTCATAGAATTCCAGTCTTGCGTCTAAATAATTCTTTAAATAACCTCTTAATTCTGCTCTGACCGGGTCAGAGTACAAGTCTGCGCGGAGAATTGCTGTTCCGATGCAATTCGCCTCCTCCACGACAAGTTTCCGCCGGTCGTCAAATCTGTTGCCGCTCAGTCCGAAAGTAAAAGCCAGCAGAAAGCCGAACAGTGCCAGTATTGACGCGATTACGGTTGACTTGAGCGGATTTTTGCCTTTGGCAATATTACTGTCGAATTTTTTTGATAAATACCTGCCCAGATACAACGCGGCGATCATTCCAATAAACAGTAATAATGCGATAATCGCAGGATCTGTCCTGAATATAATTGATTCGTGCATAGTAAATCACCTCCAGCTGTTAATCATAGTTTAATTCAGTATTAACCGGATGCAAGTCTTTTGAATAAAATAGTATATCGTTAAGGTTTTGTTTTTTTGGGTCATCGTTTTTTGCCTTTCGTTGATTTAAGTTTTTCAGCCTGGCAATCGCAACAGCTTGAAGGGTGTTTCATGGCTGTTTCCAATATGCGGACGAAAAAGAGCGCGGCAATCATACCACCGGCCAGCGGCGCTAAGATGTAGACGTGAAAGAAGCCGCCGATACGGTCGGGAAAAGCGGTGTCACCCCAGCCGGTGAACCAGGCTATCAGCCGGGGACCGAAATCGCGCGCCGGATTCAGTCCTGCTTGAGTCAGCGGCGCGAGAAGACAGATGATCGAGGTTACGGTCAAGCCGATGAACACCGGCGCCAGTGCATTATCAGGACGTCCCACATTGCATCCTTCCGTCAGCGCGAAAATCATCAATACCAGCAGGAATGTGCCAAATGCTTCCGCGCACATTGCCAGTGGCATTGAAACAATAGCAGTTGTACCGGGATTGGGGTAGTATTCGCCGAACATCATCGCTGTTTTTACAGATTCAGCGGTGCCGCGCATGATGCCGTGGGCTTGTTCGTATGCCGTGATTGAAGGTGCAAACAGCAGATACAAGGTCAGGCCGGCGAGTATGGCACCGGTGAACTGAGCCGCAATATAGACCGGCATTTTTCGTGCCGACATGCGTCCGCTTACGACCATTGCCAGACTCACCGCCGGGTTGAGATGAGCGCACGATAAATGCCGAGTGAGATAGATGGCAAGCGTTACGCCTATTCCCCAGGCCAGGGCCGCCTGCATCAGCCCTTGATGCGCATTAAACAAGACTGAGACCGCGACCGATCCGCACCCGAATAGCACCAGCACAAACGTGCCCAGCGCTTCGCCGATAAATTCACGTCTGTAAGTCACGTTTTTTGAACTCCATAATATAAGGTTCAGGGTATATCATTAAATTTGAAAAGAAATATAAGAATGTTTTCATAAACAATCAAGTCATATTATGATTTATAAATAATTATTCAAGGGAGCCGGTGTTCTGTTGGAACATTATATACAGAAAGCGTGTCAAAAGCAATGCAGTGCTAGTGGTTTTTTTGTGATCCGTAATGTATACTGAATTAGTAGTAAATTGAAATTAAGGGGGATTGCTTATTGTATTATGTTGAATATGATGATTAATTAAGAGCTTATCCGTAAATAACTCCTAGTTTTCTATATATTATCATGGATGCTGTCAAATGAAGCAGCGCCTCATAA